>DAOVJU010000182.1 GCA_030632095.1 Chlorobiota bacterium | reverse complement strand
CAAGCTTTATAAATTGAAGCCCAAATATAACAACGGCAATTATTGCATATATCCAATATAAATTGAATTTTGGTTTTTTCCTGGGATTAGTATCATTTGGCCTTTTTGCAGGCTTTTTATTATCTTTTTTAATTTCCATTTTTTGTGTTTCCTTCCTGTTTCTTAATCATTCTCAATATAATTAACTTCCGCATCAGCCCAAAGTCCTTCCAGATTATAAAAGTCTCTATGTTCTTTTTGAAAAATATGTACAATTACACCGGCATAACCAAGCAGTATCCATTGTGCGTTCCGATGTCCTTCTTTATGCCATGCTCTCATGTTTAAATTATCCTTTACTTTATCTTCAACTGAATCCGCTATAGCTTCAACTTGTATATTAGAATTGCCATGACATATGACAAAATGATCGGTAATTGAATATTCAAGTTTTGAGAGATTCAGGTCTACAATATCTATGCCTTTCTTATCCTGAATAGCATCAATTATTGTAGAAAGAAGATTTGAGTCATTATTATCCATGTATTTTGTATTGATTCACATTATTAATACAAAGTTAATTATTTTTAGCTTTAGATTCAGTTATTTTGATTTGGCATTTTGTCAGTGTTTTAAGTGTTGGGTGTTAGGTGTTAGGTATTAGGTGTTGGGTATTAAGTATTAGTTTTAAAACTATTATAAATTGTTAATTATAAATTATCAACTGATCAGATATCGTTTACCTTTTTAACTTTAATTCTTTTTCTTATTTAACAATTTATATCGAATAATGTTCTTCCTTTAATAATTAAATGTAATAGTTTTCATATAATGACTGGACAAATAATTGGAAATGAGATTATTGAACAGAAAGAAGTAAGATCTACCAATGATTATTTAACAAATCTTCTGAAAAAGGGCCAACCTGAAGAAGGCCTGGTAATAATTGCTGAATACCAGTTAAAAGGGCGGGGACAGAGAACTAACAATTGGTATAGTGAAGCAGGTGAAAACATACTTTTGAGTATTTTGCTATATCCTGAATTTATACCTGTTGAAGAGCAATTTCTAATTTCTAAGGCAGTTTCATTAGGCATTAATGACTTTCTTTCGACTTATATTGAAAATATTAAAATAAAATGGCCTAATGATATTTACTATAAAGACAGTAAAATTGCCGGAATATTAATCGAAAACACAATTCTTGGAAATAAGATTGGAAATACAATAATTGGAATAGGAGTAAATATTAACCAAAGTTCGTTTCCTGACAATATCTATAATGCTACTTCATTAAATATAATAACTGGTGAAAAACTCGTTCATAAAGACCTTATTAATAAACTACTTTCTTTCATTAATACCAGGTACATACAATTATTAAATGGAGACCTCATGAAAATAAATGAGGACTATTTAAAAAACCTGTATCTGCTGAATAAATATCATGATTTTAAGAAAGATAAAAAAACAATTAATGGCCGAATAATTGGAATTTCAGATATTGGCAGGTTAATTATCGAAACTTCTGGTGGAAGAAAAATGGAATTTAATTTTAAAGAAATTGAATTCTAATCCTAAACATTCCACTTTTCAGGATTTTTTCTCCAGTTGTCAAGCAGAGGTAAATCAGATTGCAGAATTAAGTTACTATGTAAAGCTGTTGATAACAATGTAGTATAATTACTTAACGTAGTTAATTCAACATTCGCTTTGTTAAAATTGCTTTTAGCAATTTGAAATTCATAAGTAAAAATTGCAATCATACCCATAATTTCGCACCCGGCATTTCGAAGTACCTCAACAGCATTCAGGCTACTTTTACCAGTGGAAATTAAATCCTCAATAACAACTACATTTTTACCGGCATTAACATCTCCTTCAATCATGTTTTCCAATCCATGTCCTTTAGGAGTTGAGCGAACATATATAAACGGCAGGTCTAAATGATCAGCAACTATTGCAGCAATAGCGATTGCACCTGTTGCAACTCCAGCAATTAAGTCCACGGCTGGATATGTTTCTTCAATAATTTTCGCGAATTCAAGTTTTATCATATCTCTAATTTCAGTATATGATAATGTTTTACGGTTATCGCAATAAATTGGAGATTTCCAACCTGAAGCCCAAGTAAAAGGATTTGCAGTATTTAGTTTAATTGCGTTAATTTGCAATAGCATTTCAGCTAGTTGAGTAGAAATTTCATTTTTATCCATAACGCAAATGTATAAAGTTTTTTTTAACGACCAGATAGTTTTTCTTACAGATGATATGGATCATTTGTATATTGATAAAAAAATAATGTTTTATACTTATTCAAGCTTTGAAAATCTGAAATCTTACATGGAAAAATTTCAAAATAATCCGACTATCAGACAGGTATACATGTACCATGAAGACATTGCCCACCTGGAAGCAGAATTTAAATCATTGTTTGAATATTGCGAGACAGCCGGAGGCCTGGTTTTTAATAATGAAGATAATATACTTTTTATAAAACGTTTTGGTAAATGGGATTTACCGAAAGGGAAAATTGAAAAGGGAGAAAAAATAGAAGAAGCTGCTAAACGCGAAGTTCACGAAGAATGTGGGATATCAAATTTAGTTATAAAAAACTCACTTTGCTCAACATATCATGTGTATATTAAAAATGAAATCACATATTTAAAAAAGAATCATTGGTTTACAATGTTTTATGATGGAAATGAAGAATTAACCCCTCAGCTTGATGAAGGAGTTGAATTTGCCAAATGGTTTGATAAATACGATATTAATGCAATAACTGAAAATACTTATCCTTCAATAATTGATATATTGAAGTTATCCAACATCATTAAAAAGAAGAGGAAAATAAGGTTTGGATGAAATAAGTAAATAAGGCACACTCAAACTTTGAACTTTTAACTAATTTCTTGCACGCAGGATTTTAAAAAACCTCCATTCGTAATTTTCATTTGGTGAAGGTGCTGGCGACATTGAAAGCTTACCATAAGGATCAACAAAAAAATACGCGGGAAACACTTTCACATTGTATTTTTTAACCAGATCGTCTTCATCAAAATAACAAAGCGGCCATTTAAAATTATTGTTCCGAAAGAATTCATTAAGTGGTTTAAAATCGCTTTTAGGAACTATAGTAATTATTTCCAGGTTATTTGAATGATTTTTATAGATATTTTTTAATAGGCTTAATTCTTCTTTACAAACATAACTCCAATCATTACAAAAATTCAAATACAAATATTTTCCCCTAAAATCAATTAAACTATATTTATTGCTATCGCCGTCAAATAGTTCAAATTCAGGCGCTTCATAACCCACCCGTAAGTGCCTGGTTATATTTATTATGTTTTTCGCTATATTTTGGTGTACCGGGATATTGCTTAAAATTATTAATGAATCCAGGGTTTGTTTCAACGATGAATAAGGATAAGAACCTGAATAACATTCATCAAAACAAGATTTTAATATAACCAGTTCTTTTAGTGTATCATTCGCTAATGCCATATTACGATTAAGTGTTTCTTTAATTTTTTTAATACTTTTTGCATAAGCAACATCAATAAATATCCTTTCTCCATTTCTCGTTTTGCTATAATTATAAAAATAATTTGAAAATAACTGGTTGAAAAAATCCATGTAAGCAACATTATTGTAGAGTAATGGTTTATTAAGAAAATAATAGCGAATAGCTGAATTGATATTTCTCTCATAAGCCATATGCCTTAATGAAGCTAGTTTATATTTTTTATAATCTTGAAAATACTGGTTTTTATATGTATCAAATTCTTCATTTAGTTTGGTTATCATAGTGTCAACTTTCCGTGATCCGGTGTAGCGAATTGTATTAAAGTTTTCTTCAACATATTCATTATATTTATTATCAAATCTTTTGATTAAATAATTCAATTCCCTTTCATTTGCATTTGTTATTCCTATATAGAATTCACTCTCCCTGAAGTATGGATTAATTTGATCTTCAAGTACTTTAGGAGACTTAGGCGGCAATTTTATTATGTAAGTTGAGTTTGGTTCAAGAAAAATAAATCCTTTATAAATCTCTAAATAGATAAATGCTATTTTAGTATTATCAATTGTAAAATTAAACTCAAAATCGCCTGAAGTGTCAACAATGCAATTACCCAGTGCTACTTCATTATTTGTAATTAAATCATTATAGCTGTAAAATATTAACTCATCACCTGCATAAGATTTTTCATTACCTGTAAGGCTAACATTTTGTCCTTGCACATAAAAAAAAGAAAATAATAGTAAAACAAATATTAATATCCTGCTCATTTTAAAGTTTTTGTAACCGTTAACGGTATAAATTTAAAGTACAATTTATTAACTCTGTACGCTTACAAGTTTTTTGAATTAGAACTTATGATCATGAATATTTATTTCTTTTGGCAAAAACTGTGAAGCATCACCACCATAACGAATAATCTCGCGAACCACAGTTGAGTTTACCGGCGTATGCGCCGGTGTTGTTAGAAGAAAAACCGATTCAATGCCTTCTGCCATGTATTTATTCATTTGGGCAATTGAGCGCTCATACTCAAAATCAATTGCTGTTCTTAATCCCCTTAGTAAATATTTTGCCCCAACCTGATGACAAAATTCAATGGTTAATCCTTCAAAACAATCAACAACCACATTATCATAATTTTTAAACACATCATTAATCCATTTTTTTCTTATGTCAAGCGGAAAGAAATCTTGCTTATTTGAATTATAACCAATTGCAATTATTATTTTATCAAAAAGTGGTAAAGCTCGCTTTACTATTGATTCATGTCCGATTGTAAATGGATCGAAAGAACCCGGGAAAACAGCAATTTTTGTCATTGGAAGATGAATAATGTAATTAGTGTTTATCTATAAAGTCCTTTCTTTTAGTCGTCATTGCGAGACAGGATAACGAAGCAGTCTGATATTCAGTACATTGATAAATAGATTGCTTCACTCCGTTCGCAATTACGTACTTTAAAGGCGGACTCTAATTAGTTATAGCAAATTTAACTTAATTCTTTAATCTTTCAAGGTGCAGCTATTTTATAAAAATTTCACTAGTGAACGGTTAAAATTATTATGCTTTATATTTCGAATCCCGAATCAAGTTCGGGACAGGCTCTACGGCACTTTATTATTTTTTAGAAACATCAGTTCTACAAATATTAAGCACCTACGGTGCTTTATATTAGCCTCGTTAGAGGCTATATATTTGTAAAATGAATAATATTAAGACAGAGCCCCGTAGTGGGCGAAATATTATTAACGCATAGAAAACAGGTTAGCCTCAATGATAATTACATATTTTGCTTATCAATTGATAATTTTAATGAAAATATATTGGAATAAACTGTATCTTCTAGATTTAATTTTGAAAGCGCGTAATCAATATGCAATCTTTTCAGTTTAACACCAATACCTAAATTTGGCTGAAAAGTAAGAGCATCAATTTTGTCAAATCCCGACATTTTTTGAATATTACCAACACCAAGCCGGAAAAAAACTAACTCTCTGTAATTCAACTCACCTCCTATATGAGGATCTATACTTATCAGATTACTTTTAACCAATACATTTCGCTTTCCATCGGTTGTAATATCTGCATCAAACTCAGCTAATGCCTGAAATTTTTCATTAATTATGAAATTCCTTGAAACTGCTATGATAAATTTAGGCAAAGTGATCTCCAGTGAATTTTCAGGAATTTCATTATTTGTTGCCAGAAAAACTTCTTCCAGTTCGGAATTATTGAAACTCCAGAAATTAAATGTTGAGGTAATATCACGCGCCATTAAACCAAGCTTCCATAAATTATGATCATATTGAGCTCCTATATCAAATCCAAATCCTGTTGCGGATGCAAAATCACCAGCAATTCGTCTTATAATTTTAACATTTGCGCCATATCTTAATCCTTTATATCCGGCAGATTTACGTGCATAGGATGCCATAAAAGCATAATCGGCAACCGAAAACGATTTAATTCTGTCGTATCTTATATTCCCATCGTTATCAATTAATTCAAGTGTGTTGGGAATATTATCAACTCCAAAACGGTACACAGACAAGCCAAATGAGCTATTATCATCAATTTTTGCAGCCAAGGCTCCATAGTCATAATTGGCAATTCCTGCAAAGTAGGATGCATGCATCAGAGAGACTTCATAGGGATATGCCAAATCCGTCAAGCCGGCCGGGTTCCAATAAGCCGAGGTAACATCATCAACGATGCCTACTTGTGAGTTTGACATTCCCAAAGCCCTGGCCCCTACACCGATTGATAAAAATTCATTAGAGTATTTGGGTGCATTGTCCTGGGCGTTAGCGGTCAGACAACCGAATAAAGTAATTTGAAAAAGAATTAAAAATATATATAAGGACCTTAAATATTTACACCATACTTCAAAAATAATCCGATTGCAATTAGGAAATTCGGTAGCGGTTTTACTTGCATGTTGCAAGTTACATGTTGCTCCATAGGAGTCCCTACCCGGATAAGTTTGGAAAATGAAAGCAACCTGCACCTCGTAACCTGTCCCGATAGGGACTCCTTCGGAGCAACAATATCCTCCTATTTGTATAAATAACATCTAAACTGACAACATGTTGGTGAATTTTTTATTTTAAGAATTTAATTATAGCGCATGAAGGAAGTATTGAACGATTTATTTGAATATAAGCTGCTTGATAAACAAAAAGCACGTGAAATCCTCATGAATCTGGCCCAGGGACACTACAATAATAGCCAGGTAGCATCTTTCCTCACCGTTTATCTGATGCGGAGCATTACAGTGGAAGAATTGCAGGGATTCAGAGAGGCCATGTTGGAATTAT
>DAOVJU010000155.1 GCA_030632095.1 Chlorobiota bacterium | reverse complement strand
GTTTCGCGTAATGAACATTGTAAATATTGAATCACATGAAGCTATGCTCAAGATTGTTAGAAATGACAAAAAGGCATATCTTTTATTAGTAAGAAAGGGTTCTGACATAAGTGAATGTGCTTTAAATAATATTCAAAAAGTTACCGGCGTAAAAGAAGAAATAAATCTTTTAGTAGCAGATGTAAACCAGGTGCATGATATTCATCCGAATTATCCTGTAGATTCAGTTCCTACGCTTATTGAATTTAAAAATGGAGAGTTCAAAAATCTTTATAAAGGTTGTAACGATGATCAGTACTATAAATCAATTTTTGAAAACACTTTTTATACCACTACAAATAGTTACGAAAAGCCCCAAAAGAGAGTTGTAGTTTATTCTACTCCGACTTGTTCATGGTGTACAACACTTAAAAACTACTTGAAGGAACATAACATAAAATATAGAGATATAAATGTATCACAAGATCAGAGAGTGGCCGAAGAAATGGTTAAGAAAAGCGGGCAACAAGGAGTTCCTCAAACTGAAATAAATGGTAAGATGATAATTGGATTCGATAAAGCTAAAATAAACCAACTTCTAGGAATTAAAGGATAAATTATAATAGTAGATAATAAATTTTAAATATTTTTAAACCAAAATAAAAAAAGGAGAAATTCAAAATGAAAGAATTATTGCCATTAAACGAAAACGTTTTATTAGATATTACAGAAGATAGTGCTGAACAAAAAACAGCTTCAGGTATTATAATCCCTGATTCAGCAAAAGAAAAACAAAAACATGCTAAAGTTGTTGCTATTGGAAATGTTGAGAACCCACAGATTAAAATTGGTGATACCGTATATTACAAAGAGTTTTCAGGTAATGAAACTAAACTTGACGGTAAAAAGTACTTAATAATTGCTTATGCTGATCTTTTAGCTAAAGTTGTTGAAACTGAAAAAATCTAATTTGATCTTTATCAAAATAAAAAAGGCTTTCAGAAAACTGAAAGCCTTTTTTAATCTACATCTTTATTTACCCTATTAAAACAGGTTTGTTTGCAACTTTTATTAAATGTTTTGTTAAACTACCAATAGTAAAATCAAACATTCCTTTTTTTGAATGGGCTCCTACAACAAATGCATGCACTTCATCCATATATTTTTTATTAATGTAATCAATTATATTTTCATTCGTCCAATCTTTGGTTATATCAGTGAAATTATGGCTTAGCAAATAACTTTCTGCTTCATTTAAATAATATTCTGCCAGTTCTTTATCTTCAGAAGAATTTAATAATACAACAGGGCTTAATTCAGGTATAGCCAAATGGGCAAATCGCTGCAAAGCTTTTGCTGCAGGTAAACTTCCATCAAATGCAATTAAAGCTTTCAACTTATGTAAATTGATATCAGGTAAATTTAATTCTTCAGGAACAGCATATAAGGGCGTTATTGAGGATTGCATTATTTTTTCAAGTGAATCACCATGTTTATCTTGTGTTTCAAAATGGAAATATGTCCGCAAACCAATTACTATAAGATCATAAAAAATAGATTCTTTTATTATCCATTCACTCGGGCTCCCCTGGCGATTGGCAGCATTATATTTCACTCCTGCCAAACTGCATATTCCTGTGAATTTTTCAATTAACTTATCAATACGTTCTTTAGCTTCTTCCTTTTTAGCCTTCTCAAGCTGGTCGGCATAATAACTTCCACCTAATGGAACAGCTCCAATTGATTTTTCAATACCAGGTAAATCAAGTATTACTAAACCTGTTAATTCTGAACCATGCCTTTTTGCCATGGCAATAGCGAATTCAATAACAGATTCGGTAAATGGCGATGGATCTAAGGGTACTAAAATTCTTTTTATCATGATGCATCCTGTTTTTTAATAATTATTAGCTCATTTTACGATATAAAAGTTACGAAAATAATCGTTAAAAGTCAAAAATTAATTATTATGTAAGCATCTGTATATTATACTAATGTAACATTGGTTAAATATTAATTTGGCTCTAATTGGTGATTAGTTATCTTTAGGAAACAATAATTAAAAGAAGAATTGTTTTGGCAGGAAAATAATAATGAATGGCCAGATAATGAATAAATAGGATTAAAACTTACAATTTATTGAGAATAAAAGCTATATATTCTAACTTTGCAGATGAGAAAAACCAAAGATGGAAGAAAGCAAAAAGAAAGATAGTGCACTCAGGGTAAATAAGGGTATTGACCAACCCCCTTCGGTTGATGAAAATGCAGCACAAAAATTCAAATCCCGAAAAAGAAAACAGTTTTCTATTACAGAATATGTTAATGGAATTCAATCTGGCGATCGCACTATATTAAGCCAGGCAATAACTTTGATTGAAAGTGCATTACCTGAGCACCAGAAAACAGCACAGGAAATTATTGAAGCATGCCTCCCTTATGCGGGAAATTCCATACGCGTTGGAATTACAGGTGTTCCAGGTGTTGGTAAGAGTACTTTTATTGAGGCATTGGGGGAAACAATAACCGGTAAAGGACATAAGTTGGCTGTATTGGCCATTGATCCGAGCAGCGAACGATCGAAAGGAAGCATTTTAGGGGATAAAACACGCATGGAATTGCTTTCAGCCAATGAAAACGCGTATATAAGGCCTTCGCCTGCGGCAGGTTCGTTAGGCGGAGTTGCCCGGAAAACACGTGAATCAATTATTCTTTGTGAAGCAGCAGGATTTGATACAATATTTATAGAAACGGTTGGTGTTGGGCAATCTGAAACCGCTGTTCATTCAATGGTTGATTTCTTCTTGCTGCTAATGTTAGCAGGCGCCGGTGATGAATTACAAGGAATTAAACGCGGTATAATGGAAATGGCCGATGCAATTGCCATAAATAAAGCCGATGGAGATAACTTTAAAAAAGCCCGGCATGCTAAAGCTGAATACAAAAATGCATTGCATTTATTCCCTCCCTCACTTTCAGGCTGGGAACCGCAGGTATTAACTATTTCAGCATTAAAACACGAAGGTATCGAAACTTTGTGGAATACCATTTTAGACTATAAAAAAATAACTGCCATTAACGGATATTTCCATGCAAACAGGCAAGAACAAGCAAAATACTGGATGTATCAAACAATTAATGAAAACCTGCAAGATGATTTCTATCGTAATGAATCAATTTTGGCTCAATTAAAAGAAATTGAAAAAAAAGTTATTGACCGGAAGATCAGTTCCTTTCAGGCAGCACAATATTTGCTTGAAAAGTATTTGAAAAAGTAATTATATACCTTGCAATTAACAATTGAGCTTTTAAATGATAGTTCTAATTTGTAGAGACTTCTTACCATAAACTATGTTTTTTTCTTCAATTGTCAGTACCGCAGATTTACGCTGATTGTTTTGATTATTTTGATTTTTTTTTCTTTACTTTTCGTTCATTAGTTACTCGTTTAAATTTCAGGCTTTTTTCGCCAAAATTGATTAATAAGCCAATTTCAAGATTATATGCTTCGAGATAATTAATTGCTTGTGCCAGATGAAGGTCATTTAAATCAGATAATGCTTTTATTTCAACCATTATTAGTTCTTCAACTAAAAAATCAACTCTACGAGTACCAATTTCCTGATCTTTATAATAAATTTTCATTTCCATTTCACGCTGGTGTCTTAAACCTGCTTCTTCAAGTTCAATGGATAATGCTCTTTGATAAATTACTTCCTGAAATCCGGAACCTAATATATTATGAACCTTCATTGCACAGCCAATTATTTTGCCTGTTAATTCGGAATGTTTATAAGAATTTTCTATCGTTTAACGATTTTTTAATCATGTCCATCATTTAATCATAAAAATCTGCGATTCTGACAGTTAGTTAATTATAAATTTATCCTGTTGAACGATCCTATTATTTTCATTTAATAGTTGATAAAAATAAATGCCGTTTGCAAAATCCTGTTTTTTAATGTAAAAAATATCTGAGCTAGTTAATTTTCCGCAACTTAATTTCCCTAATACATTATAAATGAATAACTGATATATTTT
Organism: Chlorobiota bacterium; assembly: GCA_030632095.1. Lineage (GTDB taxonomy): Bacteria > Bacteroidota > Bacteroidia > Bacteroidales > B39-G9 > JAADFW01. The sequence continues at coordinate 3,707 of DAOVJU010000155.1, read as the reverse complement.
GTTTTCAGGATTTTCAAATTTTATTCGTGATATGTTTGTTACAGGATTTGGAAATATTTGTATGCCCTTATCCTTTAATATTTCAGTTGTATTCATATGTTCAAAGCTGCATCCATACTGTGTAGCAAGAACACTCCGGTAAACCAGCTTTTCATTATAATAACAGCAATTCAATTCTCCGAACATCCAGAATAATCTCGGTTCAATAAAATTCCGGTCTATTCCTCCTAATGAGCCAACACCTTCAATCCAAACCGGATATGTATGGTCAAGTTCGTCCCTGAAATACCAGGCTTTGCGTATTCCTCCAAGGGTATTTATGTATCTGACACTATCAACAATAAACCATATATTACCTCCGCCATAAGATAAACCTTTCATACTATCTCCCTCTTCCATTGTAAAATCGTAATATAATTCTTCATTGGATAAAGAACCTCCTCTGTTATATACCTTTCTTTCTAAAGTATCTTCACGTAGATTTATCCAAATTGAATTCCATGCTGGGCCAATTCTTCTATAAATTGTATCATTAATATTAAGATATCCAACAGTTCCAACATCTGTAACGTCTAATTCCCCAAACTCTCCTACATCTGCAATGTACCATACATTGGTATCGGCCAGCAGGGGGATGTAAGTGGAATCATAGCCGGTGCTTTTGTTCTGGCTTGTGCCTGTTAAACCGTTTAAAAGAAGGATTAGAGCTGCAATTGTTATAATCCCCCGCATAGTATTTAAGTTTTTGTTTTTTATTGTCAGTATCGCAGATTTTCGCTGATTGTTATGATTTTTATGATTTTTTAAATAATTTTTAATCATGTCCATCATTTAATCATAATAATCTGCGGTTCTGACAGTTACTTCAATCTGCTTGTTGGTGATAACAAGGGCGGGAAGATATTTTGGGTGACAAAACTGATACTGTGATAAGTGTCAACGCTTATCACGTATGTTTATTCATCCAAAAAAGAATAAGCCAGCCATGCCATTGTTGCCATGCCGGTTTTCAGCGCTTCTTCCTCAATGTCAAAATTAGATGTGTGCAATGCTCTAACTGCATTGGTGTTCTTATTCTTTATTCCCAGGCGATAAAATGTAGTCGGAAACTTTTGTGAATAAAACGCGAAGTCTTCGGCCGTCATTCTAATGTCCAGATCCAGGACATTTTCTTCACCTAAAAAATCCTTTGCAAATTGTGCTGCTTTTCGGGTAACTTCACTTTCATTTTTCAATAATGGAAAACCATTTAATATTTTAACATGGCACTCTGCTCCCATACTTTCAGCAATACCGGTTGCAATTTCCCTGATCCTGAGGTGAGCTTTCCCGCGCCATGATTCGTCCATGGTCCTGAAAGTTCCTTCAATATTAACTTCGTAGGGAATTACATTGGTAGCTCCATTTGCAATTACTTTTCCGAAAGATAAAACGGTTGGTATTGTAGGATCGGCATTTCTACTTACAATTTGTTGTAACGAAACAATTATTTGTGAAGCAATAAGGACAGTATCAGTAACCTGGTCGGGCATTGCAGCATGTCCTCCTTTTCCTTTAAGGCTTATATAAATTTCATCAGACGATGCCATATACTTACCTTCTTTAAAACCAACAGTTCCGGTATTCATGGCTGGCATTACATGCTGTCCGATTATTAGTCCGGGCTTTGGATCATCCAATGCGCCTTCTGCTAACATACGTTTGGCCCCACCCGGTGCACGTTCTTCACCTGGTTGAAAAATGAAAAGAATTGTGCCTTCAAAATGCTCTTTTAATTCATTTAAAATCTTCAGGCTACCAATAAGTGATGATGAATGGACATCATGTCCGCATGCATGCATTACACCATCTACTTGTGATTTATAAGTTACATTATTTTGCTCCTGAATTGGTAATGCATCCATATCGGCCCTTAACGCGATTACCCTTTTGCCTGGATTTTCTCCTTCTACTTTCGCGATAATCCCTGTTTTAACAATTCCTTTCTTATAATCTATTTTAAGCTCATCAAGTATTTGAGTTATATATTCTGAAGTTTTAAATTCTTCAAAAGAAAGTTCAGGATTTTGATGTAAATGTCTTCTGGTCTTTTTGACCTCTTCAAAATATTTTTCTGATAAATCCTTTATTCTCTGTTTTATATCCATAAGGTTTGATGTAAGGTTATTTTCCAAAAATCATTTTTATTGCTACAAAAAGCATAAAAACCCCAAATATTTTTCGTAAAATCCTATCGTTTATACTTATTGAGAACAAGCTTCCTAAATAAGCTCCGGCAACAAAAGCTATCAATAAAATAAGTGCATACTTAAGGTTTACGAAATCGTTTTTATAATATGTATAAGCAGCAAAAAAACCAATAGGTGGTAACATGAATGCAAGACTGGTACCCTGTGCCATATGTTGTGAGAACCCCATAATGAAAACTAATGCAGGAACAATAATTATTCCTCCCCCAACGCCCAAAGTACCACTTACAATTCCTGCAAGTAAACCAATTATTAAAAGTATTAGAATTTCGCTCACTTTCATTTTTTTAGTGATCAATGATCAGTTAACAGTTTGTTTCACAATTTGAGTAGATTTGGATTATTTATAGCACGTATGCCCTGTTATCTTTTCAGTAATTCTACTTCAGTTAAATCAGTATCTTGCCTTTGGTTTAGCTTTTTGCTATAAATAGAATTCCCGTTGCGTCTTGTATAAAAGGATAATATCATTTATTTGGCTCAGCCTCTGTATGATATGATTTCTTATTTCAATTGTATTCATTATATTTCCTTTTATACAAATATACGAAATTTATTGGCTTATGTTTTTATATCTTCTCAAGATGCTGATTTAATCTATAATAGGGCATAAGTTATAATTAAAGCAAAAGTTCCTGTTTTATAAAAACTTTGCTGCTAAAAAAATGAGATGAAATTCTACCATATCCGCCTTATTCCATATATTCTTTGAAATCATCCAATGGCTCATCGAAATCATGGGACATTTTAAAAGTCCCTTTCATACAACCTGCTTTTGGATGTTTTATAGATTTTTTTTTAGTTATTATACGTTTTGTCAATAAAAAATCCATGTAATGAAGAATTTCAGCTTTGATGGAATTTGGAAGCTCTGTAATTTTCAAATATAAACTTAAGTCTGACATAATCCGGTGTTTAAATCTTTCAACAAATTTACGAAAAAAATGGATATTATTGAATGATAAAGTGATCCGTCAAAAAAACCAACGGGTTAACCCGTTGGTTGGTACAACTTCCCTGAGCTGTGTTATTTAAATTGTTCAATTGTCTGCCCCGTATCGAAGAATGCCTGCCCCGTAGGGAGAAACGACCTTATCGGGGAGCGTATCGGGTTTCTTTGTTCAATTGTTGTTGGATAACAATGGAGCTATAGAACAATAGAACAATAGAACCATTATTCACCCTGTTGAATATTTAGCCCGAATAATGCAGGTTAGAAATCTATATTAAATGACAAATATAAAAGCCTGTCTGGTAAGACCACACCATTTTCTATTCCCCATGCCCAATCTAACCTTATGTAATATCCAAGTATTTTACTACGTAACCCCCAACCGAAGCCTGCAACAATAGGATCTTTTCCTTTATCAATTGTAACAGTTATCGGTCCGCTTTCAACAATATCCTAGTTGTATGCCTGCCAATCTTCGTATGGGTTGAAACCCGTCCACGCTGTAC
>DAOVJU010000440.1 GCA_030632095.1 Chlorobiota bacterium | reverse complement strand
CACCTGGCTATTTTCAGTGGTTTTATAAGCTATTGAAGTTCGGGGGGCAAGATTGTGATTATTCAAAACATCAGAATATTCAAACCTGACGCCAAGCCTTGCTACTAATTTGTTTGTTATAAACCAATCTGCTTCGCAAAAGCTTGCAAAATAGCTTTCTTCAATCTTTCCTGATAATTCCTCTTTTTTTCCATCTACTTTAAGATTCTGAATTTCAGAGCCAAATTTTAATGTCAGGTTTTGATTCAATTTATTGGTAATAATAATTTTCCCTTGGGATAGTTGCTCATCCTCCGACATATTTGTACTATCCATAAAGGCCTTATCTTTATCTTTTGAATACGAAGTACCAAAGAATAAAGACCATTTTTCATTATTAAAATATTTTTTGTATGATGAATTTATATAAAGGTTGTTGTTATTTAATTCAAACAGGCTCTTCTGACTTAAATCATTAATATTATCATAATTAATTGCCATCCTGGTACGGGAATGATTACAGTAAAATTTAAAAATATCTGTTTCGGAAAATTTATGCCGGAATATTAATTTCCCACTTGGATTTTCCGGTGATTTTTCCCAGTCGGTAATTTGCGTAAAAGTGTTATGGTATGGAGCCATGTTATTATATTCTCCTTTTAAATAAACTGAAGTTTTATTCCATCGATGGGCATGAAACAAATTTGCTCCATAAGCATATAATCCTCCCCCGGTATTTGTAGAATCTGCCAAGCCTTTGCTTTTTAATACAAGAGTAGAAGAAAGTGCCTGTCCGTATAATGCAGAATATCCTCCTGAACTAAAAACTGTTCCACTAAATAAGAAAGGATCGAAACGTCCTCTTTGTTTTACATCAGGAACAGGACTATAATATGCGTTTTGAACCACCATTTCGTCAATAATAATCTTACTTTCAATGCCTGAGCCACCTCTTACAAAAAGACCGCTGGAATTGCCTACCACCTGCGTTCCCGGCAAAGTTTCAATAGCTCCGGTAATGTCCCCCATTGCTCCGGCGGTTGTGCCTATATCCTGAGATCTCAGAACAACGGTTCTTTTTTCATCACTTGCTTCAAATGAACCAGCTGCAATAACAACTGCGTCAATTTCGCTACTTGCCTCTTTCAGTATTACATTAACAGATAAATCATTATCCTGGATAAAAATATCTTGATCGTAAGAATTATATCCAATATAAGATACTGACAAAGTTTGTTTTCCTGTTTCTTTAGTTTGAAAGGAATATGTCCCGTTTTCATTAGTTGAGGCTCCATCGAAACTGCCTTTTATCGCAATGTTTGCATAAATTAAAGCTTCACCTTTCTTATTTGTAACCTTTCCACTAATTTCGATTTCCTGGCAATAAATTGAAAAGGAATACCAGACCGTTAAAAATGAAATAATAATTAATGTTTTCATTTGAAAATATTTTATAATTCATTTTATAAATTAATGAACCTACCGCCGCAAGTAGCGAGGTATCGTAAGGGTATATTGCTTTTTTTTATTCACCTCAAGCGGTGGGGAATATAACCTTATTAGATCCCGACATGCTTCGCAGTCGGGATCAGTTCGTCTTAATGATTTTAATGTGTCTTCGACTTTTAAAATCATTGTCTCACTGATTTAAATCCGCATCAAATTTATGTATGGTTTGCCCTAAATAAAATAAATACTTGCCGGAGAAGGAAAATACTATGCCGAAATTGGAATATTAAGTGTTGAATTAGAATTCTTTTAGCCTTTTTCTGTCAGCTAGCAAGGAAAGTAGCTATAGGTGTTATTTGTGCATGCATTTCATTTTCCTGGCGTGAAACATAATATTCGAAATATGGGGCGTTGGGCATTACATCGCAATTCCACATCCGTCCGTTATATGCTTTATTAATTGTACTCATTTTCAAAAAGGTACTGCCCGCCCAATGCCCTATATTTAAGATGTTTTGTTTTCGTTATTCCTTTTCAAATTTCAAAGTGTAATAAAAGAAATTACCAATTTTTTCTATTAACTTAAATGGAAAACTTTCAACTTTTCTTATTACCGTTCTTGATAATGGGTAATCAGTATCCATTAATAATTCACTCATAACTAATAATCCTTTAGGTTTTAATACCCTGTTAAACTCCTTTAATGCCTTTTCCTGATCTGGTATTTCATTAAAAACGGCAATCATATATATCAGATCAAATATATTGTTTTCATAAGGCAGCTTATATGCGTTGGCAACTTCAGCAACTATGTTGTCCATATTTTCTCTATTAATAATGGAGTGTTACTCTTTCAATCATTTTCTTTTCAATATCAATTGTAGTAACCTTGCCGTTTCCACCAACCAGCTTTGCAGTTTCAATTGTATATCTGCCATTTCCCGGACCCACTTCTAAAACGTTCATGCCAGGTTTTATGCCATGTCGAATTGCTGTTTTGTCAGGAGGTTGTATCTTTCTTCTGAGAGGGTTGTCAATTACATTTGCTAAAAATTGCGGTATTGGGAATTTATAATAATATCGAATAATCCTAATTATAGTATGAAAAACAATAAAAGCTGATAGGATTAATATTATTGTAAGTAGTATTATCTTAATCATTATTTTCTATTTTTTTAATGCACCACAACATTTGGATATATCGAAGAGTAGATATATTTCCCTTATACAATAAATCCAAATATTTTTAACTACATGAGTATATATTTGAGTGATTTTTATACTAAATTATGCACTAAGCTTTGCAAGCATCCGCAAATGTATCATTTCAATAAATGATGGTAAAGTTCTCAAAAAACTCATCCCGCAATACTGTGGGATTATTTTTGCAATATCAATAGTAGAGCAGATTACAGAGTTTTCTTGTAAGCACTATATAATATATTCACAACTATTTTTTGAGATGATACAAATTATTTACATTTGTTTAATAAAATTAAACAGATTTAATTCATTAAGATTTAATGTAAAGCGAATTTTTTGCCCGTAATTCTTATTTGTTTCGTCATAATAATTACTAATATCTTCTGATACAATAAATGGAAAGTAAATTTTAAATATATTAGGAATTAGCAACAAGTATGCCCCGCCTTCATAAGCATATGATTTTACATCGTGATAGTTTGGAATTGGTTCGACATTACCAAAAGCTGCAAAATTTGCATATAGCTTTACAGGTATTTTTTTATCAAATGGGGGCAGTGATGAAGTCAGGTTAAGAGAAAGCAGCCAGTCATTTGTTTGCCCGAAAGGGGAGTAAATGGCAAAACCCCCGTCGTTTTTCACAAATTGATGGGCAAGAAATGAATGATTATTTGCCTCAATGTCTTCAAACCTTCCTAAGAATGTATTTTCATAGGTATAATCCTGATTTCCTGAACTTCCACTTAGGTTATAAGTATAAACCCCTGGCAGATTTTTATCATTATATAAAAATACACCACCAAACAGCCTGATGCTTAATCCTTTGTGTTTATAGTATGAAATTTTGTAGTTTGCTTCTATTGAACTTTTTATAAAATTATTTGAGCCTTGAATATTTAAAAAAACCATATAAGGATTTGTTTTCCTTTTATTAAAATGTATATATTCAATATTGTGAAAAAATTTGTTTGAGGTTTCATTAGTATCAAGAATATCAGTCATATTAGTTGCAGATATTGAATTAATATTTATATAATTATTTATTGTATTTTTTGGGCTTTGTTTTTTAAAGGTAAAGTTTGCTTCTGCTTTAATTTTTTGAAAATTATTGACTTTTTGTACTTCATAAGCATATTGAGAAGCAGACAGGCTTAAAGTTAATCTTTGAATTAAACCATTATATGGATAAATATTATAACTTATTT
>DAOVJU010000295.1 GCA_030632095.1 Chlorobiota bacterium | reverse complement strand
TTCTATAACTCCTATTTTTTTTCGCAGATAATTTTTATTCTGCTCCTGTATTTTCTCATGTAACATACGTCCTTTTTTCACTTTGTACAGGTTTCCTTCAAATTGAGGTATGGTGAGTACGTACTCAAAATATGTGAACCTGGGACAATATAAATACTCTATAATATGTGATGGTGTAATGGTCATTTAAAAAAACAACTGTTTAACTTTATCTGTAACTAACTTTTTATCAAATGCCTGACCAAGCAATACTGTCTGCTTTAATTCATTCTTACTCATTGGGAATATATAAACCGAATCTTTTTCCTCGTTTATTAATTCTTCTATTTGCAAATGTAAAGTATCTTTTTCATTGTTATTCAGCGTACCAAGAAAAACAGAAAATTGTACGCGGTATAATCCTGCTTGTTTACATAATTTAGCTATTCTATTACGGATTTTATCCTTTTCAATATCATACATTAGCCATATTATCATAATGTTTCTATTTTCTATTAATAATTTTGGTATAAAAACCACTGCCAGGGTTGTTAATTGTTTTTCGATTCAAACCACTGCCAGGGTTGTTAACCACCGGCAGGGTTTTTTATTAACGAGTTGGCGAATGAATGTGCATCGAATTGAATTGCATTGCTTCGCGACTGGTTTTTACCCTTGTATTTTATTTTATCCTCATCAAAGTATTTATTGTAGGCAGTAATTAACAATTCCTTACCCGGTTTGTTTAGTGAATATCCATTTGTTATTTTATCAGTATGCGTTTTATTTACTTTTTTTGCAGAAAAAAGCCTGAATACAACTTTTTCAGCGTATATCCTGTAAGGTTCAATAAAATCAAATACAAAACTCAACTGGTTATAATCATCCCTGTGTAGAAAACCAAGATAAGGATCTAAGCCGGCAATAATCAAAACTTTTTCAATTTTACTATATAAAATACCAAATGAATAATTCAGAAAAGCATTAAAAGGGTCTTTGGCAGGACGCGAACTTCTTCCGTTAAACTGGTATTCGCCAGGTAAAACAAAGCTCAAAGTTTCAAAATATAACCTTCCTGCCGTTCCTTCCTTTCCTCTTATTGTTTCGGCTATATCAGAAACATTATTTCCTTTTAATTCAGTAATTGAATTGTGTATTTTTTCAAGCTTTAATATTTTATCATCAAGGTATTCTTCTTTTGTTTTCCTGTGTTTTTTCAAATCTTTAATAAAGCAAAGCTGATTCTCAGCTTTTTTGCCAACCCACTCAACAATCCATTTGAGGCCAACGTTATTCATGCTTGCCTCTAACTGAGCTTTCCTTATTTTAGTAGTACTTCCTAATTTACTGTGCCATATCCTTCCAATCGGATAACCGTTATTTTCGAGAAAAACAATATCAATATTATTTGTAATTGCTAATTTCACAGCATCAGAACTTAACGCTGCACCTAAAGAGATAAAAATACTTTGAACCTTTTTAGCTGAATAATGATGTTTTTCAAGCTTACCTTCTTTCTTAAGCCGTATTTCAAACATTTCGTCTTTTACATGGACATAAGTACCATAAGTGTTAATATAAAGCTGCATATTATTATAATTTTAAAACAGGAATTATTACAGGTTCTTTACTAAAATCAAACTGCACAAAGCTTAGAGGATAATCAGGGTAAGTGTTTCTGAATAATTTGTATTTTGATTTTTTTAGCAAAGTTGTTTTATATTTAACTTCTAATGCCTTACCTTTTCCGAAGGTTTCAGAAACAACAAAGTCAACTTCATTTCCGGCTGCTGTACGCCAAAATTTTATATCATCCTGCCTGTATATTTCTTTTAGCCGTATATATACATAATTTTCAAGCAATTGTCCTTTATCTTCCCTGTCGTAAAAATTAGTAAAACGATTGAGCAATACGTTTCTAAGTCCCAGATCATTGAAAAATACTTTTGGCATTTTTGTAAGTTCCTTTCTCAGATTTTTAAAAAAAGGCAATACTAAATCTATATAAAAACACTTTTGTAAATTATACAGATAATTATCAACGGTTTTATTATCAATTTTTAATGTGCCTGCAAATTCATTACGGTTTACAAGATTTCCAATTTGCCCGGAAAGCAAAGCCATTAATTGAAAATATGTTGTTTCGTTTTGTAATCCCGATTCAATAAAGTCTCTTTTAACATAAGAGTTCCGTAACTCCAATAGCTTGTTAATCTTATTTTTATTATCCGATTCGAGCGCTACTTCGGGATAACCACCATAAGTTAAGTATTCGTCCAGTAAAGACATTATTTCATGATAATGAATAGAAATATATTCTTTTTGATGTCTTATTAATTTTAATTCTTCTATTAACAGATTTTCATTCTTGAAATATAAAAATTCATTAAAATTTAAGGTGTTAAGAATAAATATTCTTTTTCTGCCTGCTAACGAATCTTTAAATTTCTTATCTATATAAAAAGCGCTGCTTCCCGTTGCAATAATTTTCAGATTATCCAGATAAGTGTCATATAAATATTTCAAAAAGTTTGACGGATTTTTGGCATATTGCACTTCATCAACTAAAATAAAAATTCTCTCTTTGTCAGGATTAGTTTTATATAATGGATTTATAGGACGTTTTATAAATTTGAAGATATTCTCGGGATGATCATTAATTTCCTCTAATATTTTTATATCCTCTAAAGAAACATATAAAACATATTTTTCTTTCTTTTTTAATTCATTATAAAGATAACGAAGAATAGTTGTTTTTCCTGCCTGTCGTGCCCCTGTAATAATTGTACATTCCTTTTTTGAAGCATGCTCAAAAATATCCTTATATATTTGCCTGGTTTTAAACATTTTAACATCAATTTAGATATTATTGGATTAAATATACTAAATTATCCGATAATATTGGAATTCGATTCCATAAATATCTATATTTCTTTAATTATAGTACCAAAACCGCGTGAAACTGATTTTCCCAACCCGATAAAATCAGGCAATAGTGCATTAGTTGTAAACCTGCCTGAAAAAGCCAGCATGGTTTTGTTTTTAAATTGTGTATTTTTTTTCCGGAGTTCTGCTGTTAATAGAATTTTTGAATCAGTAAAAAAATTCATTGCCTTATAAAAACTTAATATATTGCCTATAAGAATTTTGGATAATAATTTTTTTCTATCCTGTTTTTCCATTTGTATATATTTTTTAAAATTTTCCTGATTTAACCCCATCCACAATGATTTAAAATGAAAGTTCATTAATTCATCGGCCACTTTTAATTCGAATATTTTATTTTCTATGTTTTTCTGGTTAACAGGATATTCTTTATTATCAATTTTTATATGTTTAATTTTTAAGAATAACTGCAGCAATAGCTTACCTCCTTCATTTATGCCAACTAAATAAGGTACATTTTTAATTACTTTATATTGTACCAAAGGATATTGATATTTATTCTCACCGCTTTCCAGATGATTATGAAGCAGGGTTGAGTGTTCTTTAAATAAGTTACCAAAATATCCGCGGAGTTTGTGAGCATCGCGGGTTTTTAATTTTATTTCAGGAAATTTTATGATCGTGAGTTGGACTTGCATAATTATATAATATTTTTCTTTATCCATCTTTCAAGGTAATCTTTTTCAACATTAAGCATTTCGTTAAGAAGCAATTCAGGTTTTGGAACTGAACCCTCTAATACGTTAATCAGAACGAGCTGTTGAAAAGCAAGTTGTGCATAATATGGATGCCCGCGAGTTTGTTTAACAACTGATGCAATATAATTTTCAGGCAGTAAAATATTTAAACCGGCAAGCCTGGAAGCAAGGTGCTGTACGAGAGGTTCTTCTTTTATGTATTCAAGCCTGATTATTCTTGCCAGGCGATAAAAAGGCGATTTCCTGTTTACAAACATACTTTGCATAACCGATTCATAACTTCCTGAAAATATGTAAGTGCTGTTCGTGTGTTGCTGTATCTTCGACCTGAACAGCTTAACGAGATTACCTTTTGTAACAAATTTCTGTATGTCACCAAATTCGTCATAGGCGCAAATCATATTTTTATTATGTTTTTTACTGAATCCATCAACGAAATCGATGCTATCCGAAATTAATTCCCATTCATTTTTATTGCTTTCGGCAAAACCGATAATGAACTGAAAGTCGTCCAATACTGTTTTTAATTTCAGGTTGCGTAACATTGCAGTAGCACTATTTTTTGCTCCGGCAAATTGTTTGTGAAGCTTATGGTTCTTTAACACTTATGTATTATTTTTGAATACATGGAAACGTATGGTACGTTTTTATGTATTATATTAAATTCATTTAAACCACTGCCAGGGTTTTGGTTTTTGCAACCCTGTCAGCGGTTGTCGTATGACTGACAGCGATTATTAATTATATTATTCAATCAAATATATATTTTTCAATTTCCTTGATTTCATGTTGCTGCCGGTGATAAAAGATAAAATTATCTATATTATCGAACCATTCAAAAACCTGCTTTTTTTCTAAATACGTTTGCTTGTCTGAAATTAAGGAATGGTATGAAGACCACTCATAATCTACGTGATTATTCATAAAACCATGACCAACCGGGTTATTATGAATATAAAACATTAACTTTTTCAGATCATATTCAGAATTTACATGTTTCCTTTTAAATGGTTTTTCAAAAAGGGAGCCATGACGATTGTTCTGTTTATTATAGGCTTGTGAATAGGCATTGAATAAATGTGAAAACTGGTTTGATGGTTTGTATTTCTTCATTAAACCACTGCCAGGGTTTTTAACTGCTTTTCGATATAAACCACTGCCAGGGTTGTTAACCACTGGCAGGGTTAGCGGTTGTCGTGGGATATGTTCAATTCCTTTTTCTTCCTTTATTTGTATCAGAAAATGAAAATGATTGGGCATTAAACAGTATGCAAATGTATTGGCAATAACCGGTATATATTTTTCATACAATTCTAAAAAGTAACTGTAATTATCCTTTTTATCGAATATATTACATCCGTTTATACCACGATTGTATATGTGATAATATTTTCCGTATTCAATTGGTATTGTTTTTTGCATTATACATTTTATAATTAAATTATTACCATTTTATTAACCGCTGGATGGGTTGAAGTTTCCAACCCTGCCGGCGGCTTTATAACCCGGCAGCGGTTATTAATTCAATCAAAACCGTGGAAGGTTTAAAACCGCCTTTCGTTACTAACCGCGGAA
>DAOVJU010000013.1 GCA_030632095.1 Chlorobiota bacterium | reverse complement strand
AGATATGAAGAAAAATGAAAGAATGGAAAGTCTTAATTGTTTGATCAAGCTTCTGAAAGATAAATTAAAAACTCACTTCAATATAGCTGCTTAAATTAAATTGCCGAAATCATTCGTTAAACTTTCGGGACGGGATACTAGAATTAAAGAATTGTTAAAATTTCTTATGGATTGATAATTAATGTGATATATTTTTTTTTTTCGTGCAAGCAATGAAACAAGTAATAATTAATACAATTGAAATTAAAGCATTTTTTTATAGAATTTCCAAATCCTATCCGGAATTTCATTATTTGAAGCCAATGTATAATCTTCTCTGGAACAAGCTAATAAAGCTGATGTCTCGGAAATAAGATTTGATTTATACGGTAGTTTTAACCACCAGCGCCCTGTTTTATTGCTTTTAAGAAAATCAAGTTTTAAATCAAACGAATCATGCTGGACATGAAATTTTGTAAAATCTTTTTCATTATTTGCCGGATCTTCAGAAATGCGATTAACATAGCCTTCAATAAAATACCATATAATTTGTGCAGCAAGATTTGAAGTTTGATTGTTTATATCAAAACCAGGATTAAGATCGAATAAACAAAAAGCGTTTATATTGTCACTGATGCCAGCATACCTGGCAATCTGGCAAATTTCCTCACTATAAAATCCATTTGGTGATGGTTTGTAATAAGCTGGTGCATCAGATTGTTTTATTGAATTTACACTTAGTTCAAGAATGTTTGTGTCACGTAAAACAGGTTCAATACTTAATAAATTGCTTCTGACATAACCAACCCTGTAATAATCATAGTGCAGCTTATTCATTAAATCTATCTGGCTTGATGAAACAAAATATGATTGATAACCAATGTTTGAAAAATTAAACAAATTATTATTTTCAGCAAGTAAGATTTCAGATAAATAGCTGTTTCCGGTTTTATCTTCAGGTTTATTTATATCAATACTTGAATTTATAGAAGTTAGATTAAGAATTTTGTTTTTGAGTTGAAAAGTTTTATAAACAGCTAAAGTTAATTCTCTACTTCCTCCTAAAATTATTGGAAATATATTTTGATCAATAATACCTGTTAAAACCTGGATTATTCTATCATGAGTGTCATTTACAGTTTTTCCTGTTTTTATATTTCCTAAATCAATTATTTTCAGGTTGTTAAAAAAATAGCTCAATAAATATAAAGATTCCCTTATTTTGTTTGGTGCTTTACAGCTTCCGGTATTATTTGAGCCTCTATCTTCGGGAATACCCAGTATTGCGATATCAAAATCATGTAAATTATTTATCAATTTGCTATTTAAACAAGAAATTTTATGTTTAATAGAAAACTGATTGCTAATATCATTTAACTGTAAAGTATCAGTTTCAAGAAAATCAAGAATTTGCATCACTGTTTATTTTGTTTTTTTCTTGTTTTTTTATTAGAGCTACCACCTGTATATCCTTTAATTATCTGCATACAATTCTCAAATGTAAGGTCTTTTGCTTTACTTTTTTTAGGAATTTTGTAATTTTTCTTTTTATAAGTAATGTATGCACCCCATTTACCGTTAAGAATTTTTAGATCTTTATCTTCAGAAAATTCTTTAATTAATTTTTTCTTATCAGCTTCTCTTTTTTTCTGAATTAATTCAATTGCTCTCAGATGTTCAATTGTATATGGATCGTCAATGTCTTTTTTTAGCGAATAGAATTTTGAATTATGACGCACGTAAGGACCAAAACGACCAATTCCAACAACCATTTCTTTATCTTCAAAAGTACCTATTTGCCTGGGAAGTTTGAATAATTCCAGGGCTTCTTCAAGGCTGATTGTTTCAAGGTGTTGTTCTTTTCTGAGTCCTGCAAATCTGGGTTTTTCATTTTCTTCACTAGTTCCAATTTGAACGACAGGGCCATATTTCCCTATTTTAACCGAAACTTCTCTCCCTGATTCAGTGTCAATTCCAAGTTTTCGTTCTCCACTATTGCGTTTGGTATGTTCTAAAGTGTTTTCAACCTGATCATGAAATGGGTAATAAAATTTATTAATCATTTCTGTCCATAATTTTTTACCCACTGCAATATCATCAAATTGTTTTTCAATATTAGCAGTGAAATTATAATCAAGGATGTTTTTAAAATTCTGTATAAGAAAATCATTCACAACCATTCCAATATCCGTTGGGAACAGTTTTGATTTTTCAGTCCCTGCAATTTCTGTTTTTGATTCTTCTTTTAACCGGCCATTTAATAGCAGAATAGTTTCAAATTTCCTTTCATTTCCGGTACGGTCTTCTTTTACAACATATCCCCTGTTCTGAATAGTTGAAATAGTTGGTGCATAAGTTGATGGCCTTCCAATTCCCAATTCTTCAAGTTTCCTTACAAGGCTTGCTTCTGTATATCTTGGTGGTTGATAACTAAATCGTTGAGTTGACAAGATATTCAATAAACCAAGCTGATCGTCTTTCTTTAGTTCAGGTAATTGACCGGCTGGTTTTTGTTCTTGCCCATTATCGGTTGATTCAGAATATAATTTTAAAAACCCATCAAATTTTAAAACTTCACCTGTTGCAATAAATTTCTTGTCAGATTCAGAAATACTAATATTTGCAGTTGTTTTTTCAAATTTAGCATCCTGCATTTGGGAGGCAATGGTTCTTTTCCATATTAATTCATATAATCTTTGCTCCCGTGTATTACCAGTTATAGTTGCATTATCAAGATAAGTCGGGCGGATAGCTTCGTGTGCTTCCTGGGCGCCTTTTGATTTTGTTTTATATTTTCTGAACTGATAATATTTTTCGCCAAATTGTTCTGAAATCTTATTCTTTGCAGTTTGAAGTGCCAGGTTTGATAAATTCACAGAATCGGTTCTCATATATGTGATTTTCCCAGCCTCATAAAGCTTTTGAGCTACAGTCATTGTTTGCGAAACTGAAAATCCAAGCTTTCTGCTTGCCTCTTGCTGCAACGTTGATGTAGTAAATGGGGGTGGCGGGGATTTTTTACCAGGTTTTGTCTGGATGTCAATAATAAAATAGGAGGCAGATTTACAATTATTTAATAATTCAATGACTTCATTTTTTAACAAAAGGTTTTCATTTAATTCAGCTTTAAGTGTTTCACCGCTTCTGTTAATTGAAAATTCGGCTATTGTTTTATAAAATGAAGAAGATTTAAAATTTCTTATTTCTCTTTCTCTTTCAACAATTAATCGTACAGCAACAGATTGTACCCTGCCGGCAGAAAGCGATGGTTTAACTTTTTTCCACAATACCGGTGATAATTCGAAACCAACAAGGCGATCTAAAACCCTTCTTGCTTGTTGTGCATTAACCAGGTTTAAATTAATTTGCCGTGGTTCTCCAATTGCTTTTTGGATAGCTGTTTTTGTTATTTCATGAAATACAATACGTTTTGTTTTAGTTTTATCCAGTTTTAATACTTCTGACAAATGCCAGGCAATTGCTTCTCCTTCGCGATCCTCATCAGATGCCAGCCAAATATAATTAGCCTTATTTGCAATTTTTTTCAATTCACTAACAATCTTCTTTTTATCTGAAGATATTTCATATTGTGGTGCAAAATTGTTCTTGATATCAATTCCGAAATTCTTTTTTGCAAGATCACGTACATGTCCAAAACTTGATTTTACAGTAAAATCCTTGCCGAGAAATTTTTCAATAGTTCTGGCTTTTGCTGGTGATTCAACGATAACTAAATTTTCTGCCATTTATAATATAAGATTTGTTAATTAAATTATAACCGTTCACAACTTAAATCTAAAATTTTATTCAACAGGGTAAATGATAGTTACATTGCTCAATTGTTTCATTGCTCAATTGTTTAATGTTTATCCTTAATACTCATAATTCTCAATTTATAACCCATAATTTTCATGAAGCTTTATTTTTTTATAGTAACAACACTATAATATTTTTAAATTTGAACTTCAAAAAATTTCACAAATTAAAGTAATTAGCTGGCTAAGTACAAAAAATATTTAAAATTTAATTTGTTATATTTACGTAAAGCACTTTCAAAATATGGCTAAAACTAGTTTAAAATACAGGATTTATTTAATTGTATTCTGGTTAATAATTATTTTTCCATTTGTTTTTATAACCATATTGTTTACAAAAATATCACAGGGTAAACTTGGTTTTATGCCTACATTTAAAGACCTGGAAAATCCGACAAACAACTTAGCCTCAGAAGTTTATAGTGCTGATGATCAATTATTAGGCAAGTATTATATTCAGAATAGAACATATGTAAATTATGAAGACCTATCCCCATATATAGTAAATTCGTTAATTGCTACTGAGGATATAAGGTTTAAAAAACATGCAGGAATTGACAAAATTGCATTGATTCGTGTTTTGTATGGTGTAATGACAAATAATATTAAAGGAGGGGGGAGTACAATTACACAACAATTGGCAAAAAATTTATTTCCACGTGATACAATTATATATCGATCAAAAATAAACAGGATCAGGAACCTGGCTTTGGTAAAATTCAAAGAGTGGGTTACGGCTGTTAAGCTGGAAAGAAATTATACTAAGGAAGAAATCCTGGTAATGTATTATAATACAGTTCCATTTGGCAGTAACGCATATGGAATAAAATCTGCATGCCGGATATTTTTCAATGAAACACCTCAAACCGTAAAACTAGAACAGGCAGCTTTACTTGTTGGTGTTTTAAATGCACCTACACGTTATAGTCCAATCAGGCATCCTGAAAGGGCTATAAAGAAAAGAAACCTTGTTCTTTCGCAAATGTTAAAATACAACTATATAAACCAGGAAGTGTTTGACTCTGTAAGTGCTTTATCATTGAATTTGAAGTATAAAGTTCCTAGTCATACAAAAGGTCTGGCAACATACTTTAGAGAATATCTACGCACTACATTAAGTGCAAAAGAACCCAAAGTAGAAAATTATTATAGTTACAGCAGTTTTAAGGAAGATTCACTGGAATGGATCAATAATCCTTTGTTTGGCTGGTGTAATAAACATCTTAAACCCGATAGTTCGAATTATAATTTGTATCGTGACGGACTCAGGATTTATTCAACAATTAATTCCAAAATGCAGGTATATGCTGAAGAAGCTGTTGTTGAACACTTGAGTATGGAACTACAAGATACATTTTATATTATGAAAGCTGAAAATGAAAACGGGCCCTTTGGCGCAGAGTTGGATTCATCTGATGTAGAGTATATTATGGATCTTACAATGAGGCGAACGGAACGATATCGTATTTTGAGAAATAATGGAGTTCCGGCTAATACAATAAAAGAGATTTTTAACACAGCGGTTGAAATGACAGTTTTTTCATGGAAAGGAGAAATAGATACGCTTATGTCTCCTATGGATTCACTTTTGTATTATAAGTATTTTTTGCATGTCGGGTTTATGTCAATGGAACCTAATTCGGGTTTTGTAAGGGCCTATGTTGGAGGTATAAATTATGAGCATTTCAAGTTTGATAATTTAAAAATTACAAAAAGACAAGTTGGTTCAACCTTTAAGCCGTTTTTATATACCCTTGCCATGCAGGAAGGCTATTCACCATGTTATAAAATCCCAAATACGCCAACGACATTTATTTTGGATAATGGAGATATCTGGACACCGGCAAAGCAAATTACCAGATATGACAGGCAAATGATCACATTGAAATTCGGACTTGCAAAATCAATAAATAATGTATCAGCCTGGTTAATGAAACAATTTAGGCCAAAAGCTGTAATTGATATAACGAGAATAATGGGAGTAAAAAGCTATATACCTCCTGTTCCATCAATTATTCTTGGAACTGCTGATATAACACTTTATGAAATGGTGGGTGCATACAATACCTTTGCGAATAAAGGAGTTTATACAGAACCAATATTTGTAACCAGGATAGAAGATAAGAACGGAAATGTTCTAGACACTTTTAAGCCAAAGAAGAATGAAGCAATTAGTGAAAATACAGCATATTTAATGTTGAATTTGTTGGAAGGTGTTGTTAAGTTTGGAACAAGTGTAAGATTATGGTTAGACAGGTATCCATATGGTTTATTTAATCAAATTGCCGGAAAGACAGGAACAACAGATAATAATTCTGATGGCTGGTTTATTGGAATAACACCAAATTTAGTTTCAGGAGCCTGGGTTGGAGCTGAAATCCGTAGTGTTCGTTTTGATGAAACATATTTAGGGCAAGGTGCAAATATGGCGCTTCCTATTTGGGCAATTTATATGAAAAAAGTGTATGCTGATTCTACGCTTGGTATTTTTCAAAGTGATAAATTTGAGGAGCCGC
Source organism: Chlorobiota bacterium (assembly GCA_030632095.1). Classification (GTDB taxonomy): domain Bacteria; phylum Bacteroidota; class Bacteroidia; order Bacteroidales; family B39-G9; genus JAADFW01. The sequence continues at coordinate 9,366 of DAOVJU010000013.1, read as the reverse complement.
TTTATGGTTTTGATGTAGTAATTGATTGTGAAAAATATGAACAGGAAACTATAGATATAATTGAGGAAAGACCAGTTGATGAAGATGATGGGATATGGTAAGATTGAATTTTAATACTAAAAATGGCTAAATTGTTAAATTGTTGTTAGATGGCAATTTAACAATTTAACAATCACTTATAAAATTAATGTTTCGCTTTAACCCTTTTAAGGTTGTTCGTTTTACTGCTGAATTTTTAAATAATATCTGAAAAGTTTCTTTATCAATGTTTTCCCAGTCTTTTTTTGTCATTTTTAATAAGTCAGGATGAGGATCAAAAGCCGGTTCGTCGTGTAAAATAGATTTTGTGTTCCATGGGCATACATCCTGGCAGATATCGCAACCAAAAATCCAGTTTTCATACTGGCCATTGAATGTTTCCGGTATTTCGTTTTTTAATTCAATGGTAAGATATGAAATACATTTACTTCCATTCAATTTATAGGGTTCATAAATTGCATTTGTAGGACAGGCATCAATGCATTTTGTGCATTTCCCGCAATAATCTTTAATCGGCACATCGTATTCCAGTTCAATATCAACTAATATTTCAGCAATAAAAAAGAAAGAACCATATTTTTCAGAGATTAAATTCGTGTTTTTACCAATCCAGCCTAATCCTGATTTTTGTGCCCAGGTTTTGTCCATTACCGGAGCTGAATCAATAAATGCCCTGCATTTAACATCACCAAAATTCTGACTTATAAAATGAATGAAAGTTTTCATCTTTTTCTTTAGTACATGGTGATAATCAGCTCCATATGCATATTTTGAAATGCGAAAAGTGTTTTGTTCTTCCGGTAGTTTGTTGGTATTATAATTATAGATTAAGGAAATAACAGATTTTGTTCCCGCCATTAGTTTTGTTGGATCGAGCCGTTTTTCAAAATTATTTTCCATATAATGCATTTCACCATGCATGCCTTGTTCTAACCATTCTGAAAGGTATTTTTCTTCTTCAATAAGTTTTTGTGCTTTTGATATGCCGCAGCCGGTAAAGCCAAGTTTTAAGGCTTGTTCTTTAATAAGTTGAGAGGTGATTTTTGGTGAGAATTTAGGCATTTTTCAAATGTTCTATTATTCTATTATTCAAATGTTCAAATGGCAAGGTGAACAGTAAAAAATCATCAATTATTTCATATTATCACTTTTCAACTTTAAAAAAGCTGTCCCTGGTCGTTCCATTGTGCTTTTCCTAAATGCTTATAAGCAAACTGCGTAGCTTCGCGGCCCCTGGGTGTTCTTTTTAAAAAACCTTCTTTAATGAGAAATGGCTCATAAACTTCTTCAATTGTACCGGAATCTTCTCCAACAGCTATTGCAATAGTGTTTAATCCTACAGGGCCTCCGCTAAACTTTTCAATAATAGTGAGCAATATTTTGTTGTCCATGTCATCTAATCCGCGCGTATCAATGTTTAATGCTTCAAGTGCATATTTTGATATTTTCATATCAATATTTCCATCGCCTTTTACCTGGGCAAAATCTCTTACTCTCCGTAATAATGAGTTTGCAGTTCTGGGGGTCCCACGGCTTCTTGAGGCAATTTCCTGTGCTGCATTGCCATTTATTTTCACATTTAAAATACCTGCTGACCGTTGGACTATTTTTGATAATATAGCTGCATCGTAATATTCTAAATGAGCATTAATGCCAAACCGGGCTCTCAAAGGGCTTGTAAGTAATCCGGAACGCGTAGTAGCCCCAATTAATGTAAAAGGGTTCAGGGAAAGCTGGACTGATCGTGCACTTGGCCCTTTGTCAATCATGATATCAATCCTGAAGTCTTCCATTGCTGAATATAAATATTCTTCAACAACTGGGTTTAAACGGTGTATTTCATCAATGAAGAGTACATCTTTTTCCTCAAGGTTTGTTAGTAAACCTGCCAGATCACCGGGTTTATCCAGTACCGGGCCTGAGGTTAATTTAAAACCAACCTTAAGTTCGTTTGCCAGTATATTGGCAAGTGTTGTTTTTCCTAAACCTGGCGGGCCATGCAACAGAACATGATCGAGTGCTTCATCTCGTTGTTTAGCTGCCTGGACAAAGATCTTAAGGTTTTCAACTATTTTATGCTGGCCACTGAAGTCATCAAATATAAACGGGCGGAGTTTTTGTTCGTATTCTCTTTCGCCTGGGCTTAAGTCTTCGTTACGGAAATCAAAATCGCTGTTCATTGCTGCTTCTTTAGATGGATCAAAAGTAGTAAAAAAGAAGATTTTTACAAGATACTTACCAAACCTATCAGGTTGATTAAAACCTGATAGGTTGAAAAAAAAAACAGAGGCATAAGCGAGCCTTGCGTCATAGGGAATAACTAAACCAAAATAGCACTTCATCCCGGAAGGAATGGAGCGAAGCTTCTCCTTCGTAGTTTACTACAGAGAAGGAGCGGAATGGATATCCGGGATCTCATCCAAAATGCACTTGCCAGACTTCACCCGGTACCTCATGATTAGGAATATTGTCCTTATTAATAATGAGATCCCGGTTCTCCACTACGTTCCGACCGGGATGAGTTAGTTTCGGACAGAGTTTTCATTTAGAGGGTTTGTGAAAAATTGTTAAGTATAAAAGCCGCGAATTCGCTAATAATAAATGAATCATGATTTATGAAGTTTTTATCCCTTATCTAATTGACATTGGCCAGCATTACGAGTCTGTTTAATATTTCAACCTGCGAGGTGGGGTGTTAAGAATCTTGGAGAAGGATACTATCTTTTCGAAAGATAGTATCCTTTTATCCGGGTTTTAATAAAAAAAAGGGTGTAAAAAATTTTACATTATACGAAATAATTAACACACCACCTGCGAGGTTTAAGTAAATTGAATTTTGCTTAACTGAAATATTAAATACTTTTAAGAAAATTTCAACCTCGTATGTTTTTTTATATTAATTATCCGTTGCAACAGTGTCTTCCATTTTACTCAGTTCAATCAATACCTGGTCGTAAATGACATCCATAAGTTCGGGATATAATGAATAAAAATTTAAGCTGCTGTCAATAACAGCCCTGCTGTATCCATGTTTTTCGTAAATGTCCTTATAATAACTGTTTATTTTCAGATAATTCTTGTTGATGTTAAGCCTTTTTCGCGAGATTAGTGCATCCGTTAAATGAATATCCCTGAAAATTAAAGCCATTTCACCGGGCGGGATTATTCCTTCCGGAATATCAACATCTTTATTCGGATTAAAACACGAGAAAGCAACAATGGAAATGAATATTATGATAAAAAGCTGATTTGTTGAACGAAATTTTTGAGTTTTCACGCTTATTTTTTAAAATGATTAAATGGTTGAATGGTTGAATGATTGATTAGTGAATGGTGATTAGTGAATAGGAGTTACTGGTTACTGGTTAGAAATCCTTTCAGTGGCTTAACTAAATTATCTTCTTATTGACCGTCGTCCTCCGCGTGATGATTTGATACTTGAAAAACGGACCCCAATTACAACTTCGTGCGTTCCTGCACTGTAATTACGCAGTGGTGATGTAGTAATATCGTATGCATACCCGATATTTACCAGGCCTTGATTATAACCAATTAATATTGATATAGCATCCCCTGTACGCCAGCCAATGCCAAACCATGCCATTTTCTGGTATATTCCACGTACCGACAGGTCGAATTGTGGTGTAACAGGATGAACATATTTAAGCCAGCCGGATGCTTCAAGGTCTATGTCGCGGTTTAAATTATACCTGTAACGCCCTGTTAAATAAAAGTGGCTGGTAAGCCTGCTAACAACATCAAGGGTATCTGATTCTGTATCAACACGGGTTCTTAACAATTGATTGGCCGAAAAACCTACATCCCATTGTGAAGTATAAACGAAGGCACCAAAGGAAGCATCGGGGTGAAACTTTGATTCCTCAACATTCAGGGGATCAAGCTCATTGTTCATTTTAACACTATTGGCATCGTATTTCCATTGCACAGCGCCTGCAAACAGGCCAAGCGACAAGCGTATGTCGCTAAAGATCTGTAAATTGTAAGCATAAGATAAATACAGGCCTGTATTTGACATTGGCCCGACCTTATCATTGAAAATAAATCCTCCAAAACCCATGTCCTTTCTGGAGTGCGGGCCGTAAGTACTTATTATGTAAGTAGCAGGTGCGTCGGTTATGTTAACCCATTGCTGGCGGTATGTTGTTTTTACCTGGTAATAATCGTGTACACCGGCAATAGCTGGATTTAACAAGTAGTCGTTAAACATATATTGAGTAAATATAGGTAATTGCTGGGCTTTTGTTAATGAACTCAGCAGAAACACCAGGCTGATTATGAATAGTATCCGTTTCATTTTCTTAAGTATTTCGTCTATTTCACTTTATCTTCTCTTCATTTCTTAAACTGAATAATCATATATAAATGTCGTTTAGTCAGAAGTTTTACTATTTTCTATTGTATTCATTTATCTTAAAATTGTTAAGGGGCCGCTAATTGGCAATGTGCCAAGCTCATCCCTTAAGTTAATTATATAATAATATGTACCAATTGGCAGGTCGTTACCTCCTCTTGTTTGACCGCACCATTGTTCTTCATATCCAATCGACTCGTAAATCTTTTGTCCCCAGCGGTTAAATACCAGGATCTCAACATCAGGATAATCGGCCAGGTTGCCAATATCCCAGCAATCGTTTATGCCATCGCCGTTTGGTGTGAACCCTTCGGGCGGAACAATTTTCTGGTACACCTTAACCAAAATTGTATCGGATACTGTACAGAATTGTGTTGTAGTAAATTTTGTTTTTGCATAAACAGTATAAACAATATTATTTTTTGGTTTCACAATTGGGCTTATTGTATCTCTTCTTGTGGTAAAGAAGGAATCCGGTTCCCACAAATATGTTGTTGAAAATAAATCACCACCATAAGCACTTAGCTCAACAGAACTTCCGGTTAATATGGCCGTATCTTCAATATTAAGAAACAGAGCTTCAATAAATATAGAATCAAATTCCATTACTTTAACGGTATCATAATTATGGCAACCATCATAGAAAACCTCATAAACGAATTCCTCTTCAAAGAGAATTGATACTTTCGGGTAGGTTTCGGAGAATAAAGTATCTGCCACCCACCATTTTATAGCGTCGGCGTTATAGGTTGTATCGATACCTATTGCTGTTCCAGCCAGTTGTATAGAATCGTAGAAACAAATGGTTGTATCCTGGCCACTAAGCGCTATGGCATTTAGATAAATATCGGCCAGTATCCGGGCAGAATCTTCAAAGAAACAACCATAGGAGTCAGTTACGGTTACCGCATAATATAATGAAGTATCAGCTTCTAAACCGGATATTGATGTTGTAGTTGCACCTGTTGACCAATCGTATACAATTGGCGGGGTACCTCCGGTATTAAGTATAATTGATATTGAGCCATCCTGGGTGTCATAATTACAGCTTGCATTAATAGCATTAATACCCCAGAACATTTGAGGTGATAATCCACCCGGCATATCTATTGGAATACTATCAAAAGCATAACAACCTTCCGTATCTGTGATAGTAAAAACATAATCGCCGACCCATAAACCATTATAGATAATCGTATCAATCCATCCAACTTCTGGAGTAATATACGTTTCATCATCAACTGCAAATTGAAGCTTATATGGATGTGATCCACCCATTCCTGTTATTTCAACAATTCCGGTTGAATCACCAGCACAATTAATCAAAGTTGTGTCAATAAATACAGTATATAGTGTATCAGGTTTTGTAAGTATAGTATCAGCTATCCTTACACATTGATCCTGGTCAGTAACTGTGACAGCATAGTTTCCAACAGGCTGGTTAGAAATAAATAAATCGGTATCACCTGTTGACCACTCATAGATATAAGGATCATTACCTTGGGTCGCATTAACTGAGATTTGTCCATTTGCGTAATTCCAGCATTTAATTTGAAATACTTCTAGTTCAATTTCAAATAGAGAAACATCTTCAAGATAAATACTGTCGTAAGTAATACATCCGCTTACGATATCTAAAATATCTACATAATACCAGCCAACAGGTAAATGTGTTATACCTGGTTGTGTAGAATCTGCTTCCATATGTTCACTTGACCATGTACAGGTGTAATCATCAGGGTCCAGATAAGTTGATAATGTACCGGTTGGAGAATAACATTCTGTTTTGGTTGTATCAAACTCAAATATAAGTGCATCAGGTTCTTCAATTGTTAAACTGTCAAAGATGCTACAACTTTCACCACGGTAATCAGTTACAGTTACATAATAGTTTCCTGCGTATAGATCAGAAATTGTAGACGAAGTTGTGGTATTTACATAATATTCTTGAGGAATTATTGAATCGGGCCCAAATGACCAGGTATAGTCGTATCCATATAGATTGGGAACCCCGCCTTGTGCTGTAACTGTAATATATCCGGTATTATAACCATTACATTCAACATGCAGTGTATCTGTAAAATCTGATAAAAATTCGGCGTATTCGGGTATTTCAACTGTATCGGTAAATAAACAAATACCATCTTCATTAGAGTCATAAATATCAACATAATACTTGCCTGCAAGACGGCCATATAACCTGCATGTAACTGAATCTATCATTATAGTATCAGTATATAAAGAATCATCTGTAGAATAATCATACCATTCAATTTCATACGGATAGTAACCGCCGCTTACACTTACGATTATGCTTCCATTGCCAATTTCACCACAATTCATATTTGGCGATATAACAAATTCGCCTTTTAGTTTAGAATCAATCATTTCAACTTCTTTTACTTTTCTACAACCTAATGAATCAATTACAAACACTTTCTCAATTTCATAACATAAACTATCTGCATAAGCATTGGTATCTACAATGACCTGATCCATGATCCATTCATATTTGTATAAAGTATCAGGATTTATCCATGGATCTCCCCCTAAAACATTTTCCACGTGGGCAATACCTAAACATACATCAGTACAAAAAATAGCACTGTCGATAATAATATCAAAAGTGATGTCAGAATTATCGGTCATTTCAAATACCGTATCTATTGAACATGACATGCTATCAGTTATGGTCAGGGTGAAAAAGTCAACCCATAATCCCTGTACTATATTGGTGATTGAATCCCCATTAGTCCATTCCGGGCTATCATTAGTCCAGTTATATCTATAGGTATCGGGGAATTCCCCACTATAAGGTATACCACCTGAAATCCCTGTAATTTCTATAATTCCGATACTATCAGGGCATTCAGTTATAGTGAGATCAACAGAGTTGACCAGTATTGGATCTGACTCTTCAATTACTTTTGAACTGTCGAAAGAGCACATATTTGCATCGATAATTGAGAAATAGTGTTTTCCGGCAGATAAACCTGTTAAATTCAGGGCTGTATCGGTAATTACCGAATCAATTCTCATACTGTCGGTATAAGCCCGGATTGTATACGGAGTTGTTCCACCTGTCGGCGCTATACGTAAAGTACCGGTTGATCCGCCATTACACCAAACCGGGGTATAATTTGCCCCTGTAAAAGCTTCTACGGAAATTGATGCCGGTTCGGTAATATAAATTGAATCTTCGGCTGTACACCCGGTGTCATCAGTTACTGTAACCCGGTACCAGCCGGCATATAAACCTGTAATGGAATCATTTTCAGTAGCTCCCGGATCATCCCATTTGTAAGTATATGGTTCATCTCCGGTAAATGGTGTTCCGTCTAAACCTGTGGCAACAGCCAGTCCGTCATTATCTCCGTTGCAGCTTACAAAGCTCCAGTCGTAAATATTTGCTTTTAAAATATCGTCATCGGATATGGTAACACTGTCAACAGAAGAACATTGATCCTGATCAATAACTTTCACCACATAAAATCCTGTGCAAAGTTCTATGGCAATAGAATCTGTTGTTCCATCGTTCCAATCGTAAGAATAATCAGGAGTTCCACCTTCAACAAGAACTCTTGCAAATCCATCGCAATAGTCTGCACAGGTTATGTGTCCAACGCTATCAATGGTGGCTACTACATTGCTGGTATCTGAAATTTGAACAATTTCAAGTACATTACAACCGTTGTCGTCTATCACATCTATTCCATAAAAATCTACCCAAAGATCATCAAAGATTACTGTACCAATGGTATGGCCAATTGCTGAATCTATTTTAGTTGTATCAGAGTCATAAAGCCTTATATCCCACGGGCTTGTTCCGCCTGTAAGTTCCACTGTTATAGTAGCTGAACTATCAGTACAGTTCGTGAAGCTTGTATCCAGTGTTTCAAATGTAATTTTATCAGGTTGGTCAACAAGTATGGAATCTAAATAAAAGCAACTGTTTGCATCGGTTATAGAAACATAATGCAAACCGCAAACTAAATCATATGCTGTTGAGTCGGTATCTCCATTTGTCCATCCGAAAGTATATTCCAATGTTCCTCCTGTAACAGTTACCGTCACACTATCTAATACATCGCCAAAGCAGCTCATTAAGGTGTCGTTAGCCAAACAGGGATTTATTGTATCCGGTTCGTTGCTAAGATCAACCGAATCCTTTGCCGTACATCCTGTACCTTCATCGGTAACGCTCACAGTGTGTATAGCAGCATAGAGATGTTCAGCCGATAATGTAGTTTCACCATTTTCCCAATAGATAGTAGTATCTCCAACAAAAGATCCTGTTATTTCAATTAAGGCAGTACCATTAGAAAAGCCATGGCATGTGACTTCAGAAGAGTCGATAACAGTAACTGTAAAGAGAGTTATTTCATTGACAATGTAGGTAAATGGCTGTGGGCAGCCATTTCCATCGGTAATGGTAACCGTATAAGAGCCACTTGCCAAATTGATTGCACTATCTTTATCTTCTGTTGTTTCCACACCAAATTCCCAGGTAAAGTCAAAATTACCAACGCCCCCTAAAATATCTGTAACCCAGATAACACCATTGTTTAACCCACAATCGGTATCGGTAACAATGGTATTTGCAGTAATAGCATCCGGCTGAACAACTATAACACTATCGACAATTGAATCTCCAAGAGGATAATAATCATAAACGGTTACATAGTATTTTCCGGCAAAAAGATCTTTTGCGGTATCTTCATTTGAGACTATATTTAATAAGCTATCTTTCCAGATATAAGTATATATGCCCCAGCCACCGCTAACAGTAATAGATGCTTCACCTGTATTGTCTCCATAACATAATACATCGGTTGAATCTTTGCTGACACGAACCAGGTTAGCCGGTTCGTGTAAGGTAATAGCGCTATCAGCCTGGCATCCTGCATCATCGGTAATTGTAACCGTGTATACGACACCACCGCACATATCTTCTT
>DAOVJU010000537.1 GCA_030632095.1 Chlorobiota bacterium | reverse complement strand
TTTAAAGCCTAATTCAATTAGCTTCTCCATTATTTTTTTTGAGATAGATATTAATTCAGGTACTGCAATATCCTTTTCCAACTGTTTTGAATAACTTATTAATTTACTTAATAATATAGCATACTCTTTTTCCCCTGCTTTCCGGAGATTACCAGGATAGTATTTTCGTTTTGCAATCATCAGGCTTTGAATTAATTCAATAATAATAAGTAATATACGCCTGGTTAAAGATATTGAATTTTTAGTTATAATCTATGTGTCCAGTATAAAAGCATGAAATTTCCTGAAAAGCTGAAAATCAAATTCAAACCTTTTATACTGGGCTCATCTATGAAATAAGTTTTTTAATAAACTTATATAGCAAATACATAATTATAATTAAAATAATAATTGAGGATATGAATATGGCTGTTATTCCTATAAAGTCACCATGTTTAGTATAGAAAGTAATTTTATTGTTCAGTGTTAACTCACCGCTAATAGCAAGAGTTTCTTTCCATTTACTTTTTTTTTTATTTCACCTTTGGTATTAATAAAACCTGAAATACCTGTATTGGCCGATCGTGCAATACATTTCCGGTTTTCTATAGCTCTTAACTTCGCATTCATAAAATGCTGTTTATAGCCTGGTGAATTTTTCCACCAGTCATCATTGGTAATTATAAATATCAGGTTTGCTTTATTCTTTACAAATTCGGTAACATATTCACCATAGACAGATTCAAAACAAATTAATGGAGCTACACTGATATTTAGCGCTGAATTATAAAACGGATATGTTGTATTATCAGGTACAATACTACCTGCAACTCCACCCAGATCAACAGTTAATCTTTCAAGAAATTTTATTGTACTTCCAAATGGCATTTTCTCTGTACCTAAAACGAGTTTTGTTTTATGGTGCATTTGTATTTTACAACTTGTATCAATCTGAATTGCAGTATTGTATGCTTTGTAATTTGTTCCATTCTGGAATTGTTTGGTATATTGATCGTTGTCAACTTGTTCATTCACAATCTTAAATGATGAAAGGCCTATTATGAATTTTGTTGATGGATATTTTTGTAAGAGAGCCTTAATTCTGTGTATATGCAAATTATTCAAAAGACTGTCCTGATTTGAAAGGTCAGGCAATGCAGTTTCAGGGGCAATAACATAATCAACACTACTATCAATTTCAGTCTCAGTGAGTTTTAAAATTCTATCAAGTTGTTCATTAACTTCTATTGTATATTTTTCGTTATATGAACTATAATTAGGTTGAATAATAACTATTTTGACAAGTTTGCAATTTTCATCAAAATTGTAATAAAGGAAATTAGATACTGTAACAGGTATAAAAACAATAATTAATAAGAATAAGGTTTTCAGAATATTTAACACTAATAATTGCCGGGAAAATTTAATGTTTATTAATAGTATAAAAATTACATAATTACAACTCAATATCCATAAGCTGCCACCCAGGACACCAGTATATTCATACCATTGTATTAGTTTGATTTGATTTGCTAATCCAATTCCCAGTGTTAACCATGGCCATGAAAGTTCCCAGTTGAAATGAATGAATTCAGCTGATATCCAAAAAGAAATAAATGCAATAAAGTGTAAATATTCAGGCAAATGCTTTTTAAATATATGATATAACCAAAAAGCAAATGCCATGTATAAAGAATTCAATGAAATTACCGCGAAAAAACCAGCTATTGAAGAGTAGTATGTCCACCATGCTGAAGTTAAATTGAATATAATAAAACTTAAATAGAAATAGCTGAAAACAATATTTTCCTTGAAAATATCCTTTTTTTGAAAAAAATAATGTTCCAAATATAAAAGAGGTACAAATCCAATAAATGTTAAGGGGAAAGCATATTTATTCCCAAAAGCGATGCCTAATAGAAAACCGCTGGAAACACTAAGAAATATTAATTTCTTACGATTTAAATACATTTTTAGCCTTACGTTTTATTAACTAAGTAGACTCCAAATATAATAGCTGATATCCAGAGTATTTGAATTATTGAAAGAGATTCACCGTCAAATAATCCCCACATGATCGCAAATATTGGAATAATATAGGTTACTGATGCAGCAAAAATTGCAGAAGTAAACTGTATCAAATGATTAAAAAGTATAACTGCTATAACAGAACTAAAAAGTGCCAGAATAAGAATAAATCCAAGATTTTCCAGATAATCAGGTGTGCTTAAAGCAAAAGTGAAATCACTAAAAAGTAAATATATTCCTGCAAATGGCCCAATTGTTAAAAATGCCAGGGATGTAATTTCAACTCCATTTAAATTACTTAAGCCTGTTTTTATTTCATTTACACTTGTTCCATAACAAGCTGTAGCTATTATGACAAATATTGCATACCAGTTATTACCGGAAATTAAATCACTTTTTCCTTGAAGCATTAGTCCTGTAGCTCCTGCTAGTCCGATTAATACACCTATTGATTTATACCATTTTGATTTTGTTTTATAGAAGAAAATGCCAATTAAAATGGTAAATAAAGGAGTCAACGAATTAAATACACCTGCTAAAGAACTTGTTATCTGGGTTTGTGCCGTTGTGAAAAGAAAAGCTGGTATTCCATTTCCTATAATTCCAACAATGAGTATCGATTTAAGGTTTTTTGAATTTAGCTTTTTAAAATTCCTGAAAATTAATGGTATTATTATAATAAACGAAAAGAATATCCGGAATGCAGCAACCTGTAAATTAGAGTAAGATCTTAATCCTTTTTTCATCAAT
>DAOVJU010000348.1 GCA_030632095.1 Chlorobiota bacterium | reverse complement strand
CAATGCTCAGGGAAATTTTGCTCAGGGCGCCAAATGGAACTTAGAAATATTTAGCGGATTGGTTTATAATTTTCCTTCTCCATTAAAAGTGTACCAGGATAATTATCCAACCATTAGCTTATGGGCAAAATATAAAACCGAACCTTTTAAATTGCCTCCATATTATGATTTAAGAATAACCCGTATTGTTGATGACAAAGGATGGGATTTTGAATTCTTTCATCATAAAATTATTATGACTAACAATCCTCCTGACCTGATTCAGTATTTCAAGGTAACGCACGGATATAATATTTTCACGTTAAAAAGAGTATTGAAAAAAAAAGGTTTTATATATCATTATGGAGGTGGCTTTGTTCTCACTCATCCCGAAAACGAGGTAAGGGAAAAAAGACTTAACGAAGAAAAGGGAATTGCCGGTAAAGGATATTATTTTTCAGGAATTGTTGCAGAAGCAGCTATTGATAAGCGATTTTATTTTGGTAATTATTTTTATGTGTCAGCCGAATCAAAACTAACAGCATCATGGAGTAGTGTCCCGATTGTTGATGGAAATGCTACAATTGCATTGTTAACCTTACATGTGATTTTTGGATTAGGCCTGGAATTGTAATTTTAAAATGTATGTTTTTATAACATAAGAATTTATTTTAGAATTCAATTTAATTCCTATACTTTAGCCATTATTTAATCATGTTAGGTCACTTTAATTTTAAATTTTAATTATGAAGAAAATAATTTTATTTTTAACCGGAATTTTTCTTGTAGGAAGTATTTCTTTTTCCCAGGAAGATACTTCTTATCAGGATTTGCAATTCCAATCTAAAAAAGGAGTTCCTATATTACCTGAAACAGGTGATATTGCACTGGGAATCAACGCAATTCCTTTATTGAATTATGTGGGTAATATTATGAATGCTTCTGCTTTTAATACAACAAACTTTAATTTTGTTGATTTGAATCAGACTATCTATCTAAAGTATTTCTTAGATACAAGAACAGCAGTGAGAGTTAAAATAAGAATTGCACAGAATTCAATAATCAATAATGAATATGTCATTAAAGATCAATTGGTTCCTGATCCATTGGATGTAGTGGAAGATAAATATGTTTTTTCTATTACAAATATTTATTTAAATCTTGGGTATGAATTAAGAAGTGCACAGCCAAGAAGAGCACAGGGATTTTATGGTGGGGAAGTTACTTTCGGGTATGCTACTTCATCTGATAAATATGAATATGGAAATTCAATTACTTCAGATTTTACAAATCCAAGCTATATAGATTTTGGCAATAATGTTACTGCTAATGGAAGGGTAACCGACAAGGATTATGGTAATACTTTTGCTCTCGGATTAAGAGGATTTATAGGTATTGAATATTTCTTTGCACCTAAATTGTCATTAGGAGGCGAATTTGGTTGGGGGTTTGCATACAATACCACCGGAAAAGGAGAAGAAAATGCTGAAATCTGGAATGGAACTGAGATAGAAGTTTCTGATACTAAAACTATTGGTGATAGAACCTGGGGCATAGATACAGATAATTATTTTGGCAATATTTTCTTATTATTTCATTTTTAATTCATAAAATTTTTACAATATAAAATTACAAAGTCATGAAAAAATTAATTATCATATTAGTATTATTAAGTACAAGTTTCCTATTGGTTACTTGTGATAATGAAGAAGATGAATCCATTGAAATGACCACTGCTATTATTAAAGGTAGTGTAAGAGCAGATCTGAACTGGACTGTTGCCGGTAATGAGAACGTACCACAAGGCACAAAATTATTTGCAAGAATTAATGCAAAAGATTTAGTTACCAACTCGATTTTCGGTTATGCTTATGAGGATATTCTCTTTGAGACTACTGTAGATGCAAACGGTTATTACAGTTTTACGGTAAATGCAGGAATTCCTGAAATTACTGTAACAATTTTTGGCGATGAATTCAGGTATAATGTTATAACTGCTGTTGATCCTGTTACTGGAAATGTAACTACTCAGGAAAATGTATTAAGCATAACTACCACATCAACTACTGTTACAAAAGGTAGTACACGAATTTTTGATCTGGTTTATTTTTAAGATAAGTTTTTTTATATTCAAAAGGCTGCACCTAAAATGCAGCCTTTTTTATTTAGGCAAGTATATAATTTTTTTTGTTTCAAAAAATTCTTCATCAAAAAAATCTGAAATCTGAAATATTTTTATATTTTTTTTGTATTGTTTTATTTCATCTTCAAAATCCCCGCCTTTTAAATATAGAATTCCATTTTTCATATCATGCTGGTTTTTAATAGCAATTTTATTACTTACAAGTTTTACAAATTTCGGAAATACCATAACAGCCCTACTTACAATGAAATCATATTTATCCTGAAATGCTTCTGCCCTGATATGTTGTGCAGTTAGGTTTTCTAGTTTTAATTCTTTGCTGATTTCTTTTACAACTTTTATTTTTTTCCCGACTGAATCAATTAAATGAAAGCTTGATTCAGGGAACATGATAGCCAGCGGTATGCCGGGGAAACCTCCACCAGTGCCAATATCCAGAATTTTCGCACCAGGCAGGAAATTTATGATTTTGGCAATCGCCAGTGAATGAAGAATATGCCTGGTATACAGATGTTCAATATCCTTCCTTGAAATTACATTAATTTTACTATTCCAATAATTGTACAGATTGTTAAGTTCTGAAAATTGTTTTATTTGTTCAATATTTAAACTGGGAAAATACTTTAAAATAATATCCATCTAAAGAATTTTATAATTTGCCAGCATTCTTTTTTAAGATATTGTACAATAGTTCGCGTGCTCTAAAAAGCTGGGCTTTTACTGTACCTAACGGAAGGCTAAGTTGCGATGCAATTTCTTCATATGAAAATTCCTTAAAATATCGCAATTCTATTAGAGTTTTGTACCTGGGCTTTAATTGCTCAACAACTTCTCTTAAAAGTTTTGCTTTTTGATCTTTAATTAATGTTTCTTCAGGATCAAGTACATCTGCATGAAGTGATATTGTGCTATTTGCTCCGGAGCTTTCATGTGAAGTATGAATTGATAAATGATTACTGGTTTTTTTTCTCAAAAAATCAATGCAGTTATTTGATGCTATTTTAAACAACCAGGTACTAAAAGCAAATGTTGGTGAATATTGATGAATGTTTTTAAAAGCTTTACCAAATGCCTCTATGGTAAGATCTTCGGCATCAACTTTGTTATTTACCATCTTTAACATCATATAATAAATAGAGTCTTTATATCGCTGTAATAATTTCGCGTATGCTTTCTGATCACCATCAATAGCGAGAAGAACTAAATAATAATCTTCTTTAGCTTTATAAGAAAAATGCTGGCTTACTTCCATTTAATATTTCTTTGTGTAAGATAGCTTGTAAATAGCAAATATAAATTGAATATAGGAATTAGCATATCAAAAATCGGAGAAAAGATTAATATTTTTTTCATTTCAAATTTTTTCATAAATAATTTTTGTACTGTTAATTGGCTAATCAGGCGAATTAAATAAATTCCTATAATATAATAACTAAAGCTTTTTAAGATGAATAGTAGTATTATACATAAATAAAAAATCAACCGGCTCATATTTTCCACACTTAAAATTATTTTATCCCTGGTCTTATAAAATTTACCGGTACTTAAATGTCTTTGTTTTTGATTTAACCATTCTAAAAAAGTCTCTTTTGGTTTTGAAAGTGTTTGACTATTTTTGTCTATAATAATATCTGTATTTTCTTTTGTAGAAACCTCATTTACAAATAAATCATCATCTCCCGAAAGCACATATGCATGTGAGGCAAAACCTTTATTTTTAATAAATAATGACTTTCGATATGCAATGTTTCTGCCAACACCCATGTATGGGAATCCAAGAACTGCTAAACTCAAATATTGCATCGCTATAGTTAAGGTGTCAAACTGAATTAGTTTATTAAGAAATCCTTTTTTTATTTCATAACCCCCATAACCTAATATTAAGTTTTTACTATTTCTAAATCTACCGGCAATATTCAATATCCATTTATTGGATTTTGGAAAGCAGTCAGCATCTGTTAAAATAATAATATCATTTCCAGCTGCTTTAATACCAACAGTTAACGCGAGTTTTTTCCCATGGTAAAAATCTTCGTTTTCATCAATTGTAGTATAGTTAAAATTAGAATAGTTTTGTTTGAATTCTGCCAATAGGTTTGCACTATCATCAGTAGAACCATCATTAACTACTATAACTTCAAAATCGGGATACTGTTGATTGAGAATAAGTGGAAGGTTTTGTTTTAAATTCTCTTCCTCGTTTTTAGCGCAAATAATTACAGATAAAGGTTCAGTATTTTTTATATCAATAATTTGAGAAGTTCTTTTTTTTAATGCCCTAGTATTGATCAATAATATATAATAAAGCTGTACAAGCAGGCTGGTTACCAGTAATATTGATATTGGAAGGGTTAAATTGTGTATATTTTGTTTAATTATTTCTATTACCACAATATTATGTTTCAAATTATAAAGAACATTAACCAGCATGTAATTGAATTAATATCCAATAAATATTGATTCTTATAAGAATTAAGGAAGCGCAATTTTATTAAACATTTT
>DAOVJU010000146.1 GCA_030632095.1 Chlorobiota bacterium | reverse complement strand
TGATAAGATGGATCTTCTACTACAATTTCATTTGGCATCCAGTCAGAACCATTAAAATATGTATAAAAAGTAGCATCATGGGTTGGATCAGGAAATACTGATGTATATTGGCCCCATGATATATTTGGCAATTCATTATTATTTAAATCAATATCGCTCCCTTGCCAACTTCGGTTGTCATTCAATATTAAAATATTGCTCCATGTATCATCGATATAAATATATTTAAAATAGATTACCCTATCATCATAGCCGCTTTGCCCTTCGTAATGATGTATGCCTGTGCAATGTAAATTATTACTATTATCTGATACTACTTTCGCTAAAAAATATAAATCATTATTATCATTATAAGGGCAAAATATATCACTCCAGGTATTGTTTTCAAAATACCTGAAATAAAATTTTTCCGGTTTATACCAAAAAACATATATTCTATTATTATTCTCTATTACTATTTTATTATGATCAGAACCTGGCATGCCTGTGGTTATGGTGTCTGGTTCGCTCCAGTTTGTTCCGTTAAACCTCTTGAAAAGAATATGCATATTATTAGGGTCACCGGCGTTATAATCATAAGTTAAATATAAATTATTTTCAGAATCTACTGCCAGATGTGGTTCTGCCATCCATAAATGCGTGTTTAACGAAATATCTTCGGGTTCTGTCCATGTTTCGCCTTCATCTTCTGATTTTGAATAGTATATTTTAAAAAAAAATATTATCAATTTTATGCGACCATACACAATGTAATACTCCCAAATTATCAAAAATCAAATCAGGTTGGAATGAACTCATAGTATCAAGTGAGACAGGGATTGGTTCGCTCCATTCCTGGGCAGGAATAAGGCTTGCAGAGAATGCTATAATTAGAAAAATGCTAAGGTATTTCATGTTTTTGTTATTTAGAAATTGTCTTATTCGGGAAACTATCAGGATTTATAATTTTATTATTGCAATTAATTTGGTTTATTAATATGATAAATTCTTCATATGATAATTGTTCATTGTTCATCAGGTATGAATAAATATGAGTGCTGGCCTCATCTGCTACAGCTTTATTGTATCCATAGGCCCAGACTAATAAATAATCATCAGCACTAACTTTAGGGAAACCATCTGTGCCATCTGCCAGTCCATTGAATACAAGCTCTACATTGGCTTTGGTGGCAGGGTAGTCTGTTACAGTTTTACCAATTGGTGGTTTGTACCTGTCATAAATGCCTTCAAAATAATAATCAATACCATCAGTAAAAAGAACAAAAACATTTTCATCCGAAAAACCTTTCCCTCCCTGGTCTATCGGTTTTGTCAACATTTCCCACATAAGGTAAGTATCGTACCAGAACTCTTCCGCAGGGTCGCTTTTCCCCTGATTCCACTGGCTACTTTTCGGAATATTTTTAGCTGCATAATCGCCTGTTATCAAAACTGCATATTTTTCCTGTGCAGCAATTGTTACCGTAAAACCCAGCATTATTAAAATGCTTGTAAATAATTTTTTAAAATACATAATCGTAAAAATTTAAGTCAAAGAATAAAATTTATTTGACTAATTGTAACGAACGCGTCATACAGCGTTTATCAACTTGTAAGCGGTACAGGTAAAGACCGTTTTTTACATCCTTTCCGTTTTTATCTTTACCGTTCCACTTAATAGAATACCCGCCTTTTGCTTTATAGCCGTTTATTAAAGTATTTACAAGCCTGCCTTGTAAATCAAGTATTTTTAATGTTGTGTATCCGCTTTTGTTAAGATAGAAATGTATAGTTGTTTCGGTGTCAAAAGGGTTTGGATAGTTTTGTTTTAATGAGTTGGCATAATAGTATTTTATGGTGTTTTCAGGAATATTTACAGGTATATTATATTTTGAAAAAATAATACTATTGCCGTAACCTGTTCTATATCTGTCATATAATAAAAACAATTTGTTTTTGTAATAAATTAATTTTAAATCTGTAATATTATTTCCAGTATCAACAATTTGTCCTTCCCAATCGTCCTGTAATTTTTGATAATGGACTAATTGTACACCATTTTCTGTTTTTTCCTGGTTTGTTATATGAGGTCGATTGTATGAGTCTATTGCTATTGTTTGGTATTTAGGATCTTCAACAACAATTTCATTAGGCATCCAATTTGTACCATTAAAATAAGTATAAAATGTTGCATCGTTGTATGGCGGGACTTCGGTAGTAGGTTCACGCCATGATAAATTAGGTAATTGGTTATTATCCATACAAATATCACTTCCTGCCCAAGCAGTATTTTCGCTTAAAAAATGCTTCTCTTGCCACAAAATATTTGAATAATTATACTTAAAATAAATTGCTCTATTATCATACACACTTTGTCCTTCTTCAACATATCTGCCAATACAATGTAAATTATTACTATTATCTGATACTACTTTCGCTAGAAAATATAAATCATTACTATCATTATAAGGGCAAAATATTTCACTCCAGGTATTGTTTTCAAAATACCTGTAATAAATTTTCTCCGGTTTATACCAGAAAACATAAATTCTATCATTATTGTCTATTACTATTTTATTATGATCGGAACCTGGCATGCCTGTTGTAATGGTATCGGGTTCGCTCCAGTTTGTATCGTTAAATTTCCTGAAAAGAACATGCATATTATCAGGGTAATAAGCGTTATAATCATAGGATAAATGTAAATTGTTTTCTGTATCTATAGCGAGATGTGGTTCTGCCATCCATAAATACGTGTTTAACGAAACATCTTCGGGTTCAGTCCATGTTTCACCTTCGTCTTCTGATTTTGAATAGTATATTTTTCTGTAATTTGTTGCAATTTCGTGCGACCACACGCAATGTATTATTCCGCTTGTATCGATACAAAAATCAGGGTTATCGTTATAGCCCAGCATAGTTGAAATTAATACGGGTTCGCCCCATTCTTCCTGGGAATAGATAAGGCTTGTAGAAAATACAATAATAAAAACCAAGCTGAGTTTTTTCATGCTTTATTATTCAGAAAATGTAATGTTTGAGAAAGTTTCAAAATTAATAAATTTTTATACTGTCAGGCACATTAACTTCTTCCCAGAAGTCCTGTGTATTTGCAATTTTATAAGAGAAAAAAATTATAATTATTAACCAAAAAGTAAATTGCTTCATATCATTTCTTTCTTCAAAGTTAATATTTTATCTATTTTAGTTGTTCAGGAAAAAATGACTCGTATATTATTAATATTATTATTTTTCTTTTTAAATCTGGGATTTTTACATTCACAGCCAGATTCGGTTAAATTAGCAACCTTAAATTATTATGAAATAAGGTATCAGCATGGATTTATCTATAAACATGCTACTGCAATAAACAGGCTTGTAAAAGGTGATATTTCAGCAATTGATATTAATTATGGCTGGCAAACAAATGGAAATAGTTTATGGCAACAATTGTATAGATACCCGAAAGCCGGAGTAGGGTTATATTATTCAATGCTTAATTACCCTGAAATTTTAGGAAATGGAATTGCAGGTTATGGTTTTATAAATATTCCCTTGCTGTGGTATAAAAACGTTGTTGTTTTAAGTTATCAGACAGCTTTTGGCGCTACTTATGTTACAAAAATATATAATGAGGAAGCTCCTGTACTAAACGATGCCTATAGTACCCATTGGAATATTTATTTTGATTTCTCAGTTGATTTGGCTTTGCGGTTTTACAAGTCGTTTTCTTTAATTTCCGCCATAGGGATTACACATTATTCCAATGGTGCGGTAAAAATGCCTAATCTTGGTTTAAATACAATAACCTATCAATTCGGGCTTAATTACAACCCGGGATACATTGAAAAGAAAAGGATCAGGAGAGATATACCAAAACCGGAAAAAAGAAATGAATTCCGGATATTTTATTCGCCAGGTATAAAAGCTATACCGCCAAAAGGAAAAGCTGCTTATTTTGTTTCTACATTATCGGTTAATTATGCCTATAAACTAAATCAAAAAAGGAAGCTGGGTTTTGGCCTTGATTTGTTCTACGATGAATCCTTAGAACCATATTATA
Source organism: Chlorobiota bacterium (assembly GCA_030632095.1). Classification (GTDB taxonomy): domain Bacteria; phylum Bacteroidota; class Bacteroidia; order Bacteroidales; family B39-G9; genus JAADFW01. The sequence continues at coordinate 3,856 of DAOVJU010000146.1, read as the reverse complement.
TTGAGGCTGGAATTGACTATAAAAAACAATATCAGTTCAGGCCAGGTTATCATTTATCACAGGATCTGGTGTTTGGCAAAGTGTCATTTTTAGTTGAATCGGGCTGGTATTTTAAAACACATTATAAAGATGATAATACTTTTTATCATAGATTAGCTCTTAAATATCAATTTACAAATAACTTATTTATATTATATGCGCTTAAAACACACTGGGTAACAGCTGATTATATGGAGTTAGCTTTGGGTTTTAATATTGATTGGTAATTGTAATTACTAAAAGAAGAAGATCAGCCGACTTTTTAAAATTTATGTATGAAACAGGGGGGAATTATTTGATATTAACAACTATTTATTAACCTATAGTCGACTGATCATGAAGATTTTTACAAATAATGTGCCATAACAACTTTGTATGGTAATATTATTAATTTTCTATAACTAAAAGACATTAATAAATTATAAAAGTTGCTTTTTTTGTTAAGTATTAAGTATTATTATGAAGCTTTTTTTATTTTTATGTTCTACTGCATCACAAATGGAGATTTTATATAAAATATCAATTACATTACTTTTACTTGTATTAAATATTCAGGGGTTTTCATGCAATTTTTGCAATTCTAGTAAGCATTGTTTTCATAGTGATTCAATTGAAAAACAATTGCAATATTTTGATGAGTTGGTATTATTAAAACTTAATCAGGTACGATTAGGTAATGAAAAGGATGCTTTTAAGTTAGAAGATATCCTGGAACAACCGGCTAAAGATCATGCAAAATATATGGCTGTATTAGATGAATTAACACACATACAATTCGGGTTTAAAAAAACACCCGAAGACAGGATGAAATATTATGGTGGGTCTATCAGGTCTGAAGAATTGATTCTTCAAATATATTTGAAAAATGAAAATAATATTGATTGGATCAAAACTTCAGAAAAAGTAGTTAAACGCTTAACAATTATTAAAGCTTATAAGCTATACATTTTAAGTTCTAAATATTTCCTCATTGGTATTGGTTCAGCATTAAACAAGGATAAATCGAGTTTATATGTTACGGTTCTTATTGGTAATTATTTTTCATATAATCAAGGGGCAAAATACAGGGAAGAATTACATTTGCCATACTCATCAAGTTTTTTTAGTAATAATTTTAATAAAACTTATGGTTTTAAACCATACAATAGGGATGAGTGCAGAGTTTTAGACAGGTATAAGGATATTGAAAACCTACAAAAAAGTTTATCAATTACAGACAATAATATAGTTTTAGCAAATGATGATTTAAAACTAATTAGAAAAACCATTAACAGTAATAAAGATAGAATTGCAATAGATGTAATTCCAAAACAATTATTTGCTTGCGATCATGAAAATCTGGTAGATCATAATCAACCAAATTATGGTGTTTTATTCAAGGGGCTTAATGGTAAACAATTGCTACGAAAGAACATTTACCGGGATATTTCTAATGACTCTCTCGAAGTTAATCTTGGTGAGCTAAAATATTCGCAAGATGTAAAAGGATTTAAACACATTAATGATAATGTAGATCTAAATTTAGTATTAATTAAGAATAATTATTACTGTAAAGTTGTAACTCCTTCATTTAATATTAATTACAAGAATCGATACATGAGTAGCCTTGTTGTTGATACTGTTCTTTCTAATCCTGTGAAGACAATACATGAGATATTAAGGGAGCCTGTAAAATTAGTTTTTCGTGTACCATTCAAGAAAAACAAATACAATTATAAAACTAATGATATTAAACTATTGCTTGATGCTTTGGATGAGTCAAAATATAGAATTTTGGATGTAAAAATAAGTGCTTTTACTTCAATTGAAGGTTTGGAATATAAAAACCAGCAGTTACAAAATAACAGGGCTAATAGTATTATTGAAGCATTAAATAGAATTGAATCTGAGAAATTTAATTATTCTATAAATACAAGTGATAGCTGGGACCAATTTAAAAAAGATATACTTAATACAGGATATGATGAGTTATTAACTATGGATCGTGATGAAGTTATTACATATATTAATGAAAGAAAATTATGGAATAAGCTTGAACCTATATTAGCAAATCATCGTTATGCTGAAATTGAAGTACTTGTTGAATATGACACAGTTAGTGTTTCTAAAGAATTAATGATAGTAAAAAAGTTAAATCACTGTATTTCACTAAATTTATTAGAACGGGCTAATGAAGCAATGAAGTATTTCATCTTGTATGTACTTGAAAATGACTATGATCAATCAGTCATTGATAATATATCAATACCTCAAAAACCTGAATATGCAAGCTTAAGAATGAGTGAAATCTGGCTTAATAAGTATATTGAAAAAGAATATTTAACTTTTGAGGATTTGGCCCTGTTAAATGATTTGCATAATCATGCTCCGTATAATCCATATATAACCTATAACTGGTTTTATTGTAATATTTTATACAATGATAAGTTTGAATATCGCAACTATACAGATAATAGGCAAGTAATTGCTGAATTGTATAATTCTTCAATTAATAGTAAGCAATTAAATGCACTAAATTTTCGTTTCTTATTAGAAAATTTGAAATATGAGTTGAATAACAATGGAAACAAAACTTCAATAAAAAGGCTAAGAGAAGAAATAGCGAATTGCGTTGATAATGAGAACAATGTACTTGAAGTTGCTGATTTATTATCACAAACCCATGATTATGAATTTGCAATAGATCTTTTAGAACGGTTCATTGATAAGCCAAATGTTTCAGAAAAATTAGTATTCATGTACCTGGCATTATGCAGTCATTCCTTAGATAGAATGTATAGTTTGCAATTTAGCCGGGTCATGAGAAGAGCTCAACAAGTTAATCCGGGAGGGTTTTGTCAGGTGCTAAAGGAGGGCTATTTTTCAATTATTGTTTTTGATAATCCGATAGTAAAAGAATTGTATTGTAAATATTGTAATTAGTTATACTGAATCTTAATATTATTCAACAAACCACTGCCAGAGTTTTGGTTTTCCCAACCCTGTTAGTGGCTTTATGCCCTGGCAGCGCTTGATTTTTAATTCTTAATATTGAATCCAGTATAAAAAGCACGAAATATTTTGAAATGCTGAAAATCAGTTTTGCCCCATCCCGAACGGGAGTCTGATTTTCAGCTACTTCTCCCGTTTAGGTTTGGGGCAAAAAGTAGCTGAAAATCAAATTCAAAGCTTTTTTAGACTGAACTCAATATTATTTCAGATGAAAAAAATTATTAATCATTGCCAACAATTCTTTTCTGTTTATAGGTTTTGCAAAATAATCACTGCAACCCGCTTCATAACATTTATTTATGTCATCTGCCATAGCATATGCTGTTTGGGCAATTACAGGTAAGTCAGGTTTCAGGCTTTTTATCTTTCTGGTTGTTTCATATCCATCCATTTCAGGTAAACGAATGTCCATTAAAACAAGGTCAATATTATTCTTACTTTGTTCAATTGCTTCTATTCCGGTAATTGCATGAATAATTTCAACACCGGTCCGCTTTAATATTTCTTTAATGAGAATGAAATTAGGTTCATTATCTTCAACAACCAATATGGTTTTTCCTGTCCAGTCATAACTTTTCGGCTTATGCATATCCGTTGTATTTGATTCCATCTCTTTTCTGTTTGTAAACTTATCGTATGGCAATTTCAAATAAAACTTTGTTCCCTGGTTAACTTCAGACACTAACCAAATTTTATCACCTACCAAATTAAGGGATAAGTTCCCAAGGCTACACTCACAATCCGCAAACAAGCCCCACGAAAACAATAATGAGCTACCACAAGGGAAATATATAAATTGAATAATAACTACGATGACGAGATGACG
>DAOVJU010000482.1 GCA_030632095.1 Chlorobiota bacterium | reverse complement strand
TGTTCATTTTTTAATAGTGTTTGGTGAGAAAAACAGGTTTAAAACGAATAATTATCATAAGTGTTCCGACAATACCATTATTATTAATGACAAAATAAATCAATTATTTCATTCAGCTTTTCATTTAAATTTCCTATCGCCAAAGGAATATCCCAATTCATTTTTTCCCTTTCTTCCACTTTATTTGAAATGGAACGAATCTGATAATAACTAACACCCAATTGCTGACAAACATAAAAGAATGCTGCACCTTCCATGCTTTCAACATCAGGATTGAATTTTGAAATTACTTTGTCAATCGAATCGCTTTTACCATGAACAGTATTTACGGTTATTCCTTTAACTTTGATTAAATTAGCTATAACCTGATTTTCCAAATAATGATCATTTGCAAGTACACCTTCTTTAAACGGGAATGTGTTTTTATTATATAACCCTTCTTCAAAAATTGTTTTAAAACCTTCATTATACTCAATTCCAAAATCTGCAAAACAATCTGATACTACATGAACTACTCCTCCTATTTGTATCTTTTTCGAAAAACTCCCTGCAATTCCTGCATTTATAACCAAATCATATGAAGCACTTAATAATTGTTTTGTTAAATAAAATATTGTAAAAGAAATTCCTAAACCTGTAATTAAAAAATCTATTTTTATATTTGCAAGATTGCATTCGAGAAGGTTTTCGTTTTTCTTAATTACTTTGCAGTCATCAAGAAATGGATTAATTTCATCCCGGGTTGCAGATACAATTAATATCCTTTTTTTTTCGTTCATTAATATATTTTAACAGCAATAAAAGTAGAAAAATTGAAACAAAATGAATAATTAAACAGAAAACTTATCCATTATGATACATATTACCAGACGAGAACGTTTTAATGCCGCACATAGATTATATAAAAAGGAGTGGGATGAAGAAAAAAACTATGAATATTTTGGTAAATGTGCTAATCCAAATTGGCATGGTCATAATTATGAACTTTTTGTTACTGTAAAAGGTGAAGTAAATCCCCAACTTGGTTTTGTTGTGAATTTAAAGCGGTTAAGCACTATTATAAAAAAAAACATTATCGATAAATTAGATCATAAAAACCTGAATTTAGAAGTTGATTTCTTAAAAGATTAAATCATTTCAACTGAAAACATTGCAATTGGTATTTGGGAACAACTAGAATCTGAAATCAAAAATCTTGGCATAGAACTGTATTGTATAAAAGTAGTTGAAACAGAAAATAATTTTGTTGAATATTTTGGGAACTAGATTAATTGAGATCTTTTGTAATAGAAATTGCAAAAAAACCTTAGCTTTATTATTTAGATTACTTTAACATAAATTATACACTTATTCAAAAAAAGATATTTTATTTTTATTTTTTGAATTTAAATTAATTAAAAATGAAGATTGTAAATAGCGGTATTGAAACAGTTGAATACAGAGGATACACGAAAATTGAAGAATTTAACCAGGAAACAACAAATGAGCTTATTGAGCTTTATAGAAAAGTTTTACAAAATATTCCTGGTGAAGATCCAAATCGAGAAGGGCTTGAAAGAACACCATTAAGAATAGCCAAAGCAATACAATTTTTAACGCAAGGTTATGCTACAAATCCAAAAGATATTCTTCGAACCGCAATGTTTAAAGAGGAATATCAACAAATGGTTATTGTTAAAGATATTGACATTTTCTCTTTATGCGAGCATCATATGTTACCTTTTATTGGAAAAGCACATGTTGCCTATATTCCAAAAGGATATATTACCGGATTAAGTAAAATTGCCAGGGTAGTTGAAACTTATGCAAGACGTCTTCAGGTTCAGGAAAGACTTACAACAGATATTTTAAACTGTATTCAGGATACTTTAAAACCTTCTGGAGTAGCTGTAGTAATTGAAGCTCAACATATGTGTATGCAAATGCGCGGTGTACAAAAACAAAATTCGGTATCAACTACATCAGCTTTTACCGGTGATTTCTTAAATAATACAAAAACCAGGGAAGAATTTATTCATTTAATAGGATCAAAATTACATTAATACCTTCCCGCAAAATAAATACATGAAATAATCAACACAGTTATATATATTGATGTTTTATATCATAAATCTAATATTTAATTTGAGTTAATATCATAATTCCTCTTACATTTGCATTCGTTTTATTATTAATTTAATAACTAAACATATTTTTTATGAAAGCTTATGTATTTCCTGGCCAGGGAGCCCAATTCGTTGGAATGGGAAAAGACCTTTATGATAATTCCGAAATGGCCAAAGAATTATTTGAAAAAGCCAATGAAATTTTAGGCTTCAGGATTACTGATTTAATGTTCTCAGGAACTGATGAAGACCTGAGGCAAACAAAAGTTACACAACCTGCTTTATTCTTGCATTCTGTGATTCTGGCAAAAACACTGGATGATAATTTTAAACCCGATATGGTTGCAGGCCAGTCATTAGGTGAATTTTCTTCCTTAGTTACAAACGGGGCATTATCTTTTGAAGATGGTTTAGTGTTAGTATATAAACGAGCAATGGCCATGCAAAAAGCTTGTGAAGCTGAACCATCAACTATGGCTGCTATAATTGGGTTAGAAGATGAAAAAGTAGAAGAAATATGTAATAATATTGATGAAATTGTTGTTCCTGCAAACTACAATTGTCCGGGACAATTGGTTGTTTCAGGGTCAATTAAAGGAGTTGAACTTGCATGTGATAAGTTAAAAGAAGCCGGTGCAAAAAGGGTACTACCATTGAAAGTTGGCGGTGCTTTCCATTCACCATTAATGGAACCGGCCAGAATAGAATTAGCTGAAGCGATAGAATCAACAAACTTTAATAAACCTGTTTGCCCTGTTTACCAAAACGTGAATGCAAAAGCAGTATCTGAACCTGAAGAAATTAAGCAAAATCTTGTTGCCCAGTTAACTTCACCTGTTCGCTGGACACAAATCATGAAAAACATGTTGGCAGATGGAATGACATCATATACTGAAGTTGGCCCGGGAAATGTTTTACAGGGATTGTTGAAAAAAGTTGACAGGAAAATACCTACTGAAAGTGCTTCAATATAAAATATAAAGTAATCCATATTTAAAGAAGAAACTTTTCCGAAAGTTTTGAACTTTCGGAAAGGTCATAACACCCATACCGTTCCAAGCGTCGACACCTGGCACAGAGGTTATAGAATAATTGCCGGATACATATATCCGCTAGAAACGTTCACGCTATAGCCGTCAGGTTAGGTTTGATTTTTGCAATATCAATGGTTTTAACTTGCCCCAT
>DAOVJU010000192.1 GCA_030632095.1 Chlorobiota bacterium | reverse complement strand
TACTTTTATCCATTGATATTTCGGATGATCACAAAAAACTACTGCTTTTGCACTGAAATCGGTAATTTTTCCTTTTAACTCTATATTTATTAATAAAATTCCAACTTTTATTTCTGCAAGTTTTTGTAAATCATCTCCTCGATAAAAAGTTAAGCAGTTTTCACTGGCTTCTGATAATCCTGCTATATGATCTGCTTTGAAATTTTCATCTCCAACAAATGGAAATCCAAACGAGGATGCTACTATTGATTTTATTTCAACCTTCATTTACAACTTACTATTTACGTATGTTTCAAAATCATTTAACGACTTGAGTTTTTCAACATCTTCGTCCGGAATCTGGATATTATAGGTTTCTTCTATGTTTAAATAAAAATCCATCAAATCCAATGAATCAATACCTTGTTCGCGCATTGAATCAGTTTCATTGATTTCATTTGCAGCATTTTTTGCAGAGGTTTGAGATAATATCTCTCTTAGTTTTTCTACTGTTGCTTTCATTCTTTTTTTAATTATTTCTGAATAATAAATTACTTGACCATGATAATCCAACACCAAATCCACTTATTAAAATGCATTTGTTGTTTTCATCATCCATTATTTTTTCCAAAATTATTGGTATTGAAGATGATACAGTATTACCATAGTTTAAAATATCATTGATTACTTTCTCTTCAGGGAGGTTAATTCTCCGAATTAGTGTGTCTAGTATATATTTACTTCCCTGGTGAAAAACTATCTTATCAACGTTATCTAGCTCCCATTTATTTTTTTCCATAAGCACTTTTACATCTACCGGAATATATCGTGCAGCAAAATTAAATATGCTCCTTCCGTTCATGTATAACAAATGATCGTCACAACGAAGATTATGTCCTTCTTTTCCTATGGTTCCAAAGGTAAATTTACCTGTTGTGTAAACCGGATCAGTTGTTAAATAAGTTGCTGTTGCGCCATCACCAAATAAAAATGAAGTGTTTTTGTCATCTTCACTAATTACTTTCGAATAAGGATCGCATGTAAACAGAAGTCCTTTTGTGAAACCATTACTTCCCATAAAAGACTGAATAACTGACAATCCATAAACAAACCCTGAACATCCTAAAGAGATATCAAATGCTGCGCAAGATTCAGGTAATTCAAGTTTCTTGTGTATTACAGATGACGAATGGGGAATATTTGAATCCGGGTTTTGAGTAACTAAAATTAAAACCTGAATTTCCGATCTGTCAATAGATGTCTTTTTTTCAAGATTATTAAATGCTTTTACTGCCAAATCTGATGTGTCTTCATCTTTTGCTTTTACTGCGACTTTTTCTATTCCAATCTTTTCCAGAATGAAATTTTCATCTGTTTCGAATTTTTCCAATCGGTCAAGATTAGAAATCCTTCTTTCAGGTAAATATGTGCCAATGGCTTTTATTCCTATCATGATGTTTGTTTAGGTGAAAAATAAATTTGACCGATTTCCTGATTATTAAAATACAAATTGCTTTGAAAATAACGCCCTGCAAAATCTTTCTTAAAAACTACTTTTAATTGCTCATATTTGTCTGGGAAAACCTTGTTAAACTTTGTGCGTACAGAAAGCCATCCTTGTTTTATCTCAGGAAACATATTGCTTAATAAATGTTTGTTCAGCGAAGTGTAAATATCCATTATGGAATATTCTGATTTGCCCCTAAAACAGATATCCTTTTCTAATAGATTGATTTCAAATTGCTTAAATAATTCCGGCTCCAAGTACTCTGTTCTTTTCATTATTTCCAGCTTAGTTTCTTTTAGGATGCCAAAATATTCTTTTTCTTCAAACTTAAAATTAAACACCGATTGCATATCATGCACACCTTTGGGTTGTTCTTCATATAAAGTAAACTCCAACTGATTACTGGCTATTTTATGCATCGAAAAATCAATTTCTTCAATATTTTCTGATGAAAAATAATCTTTTAAAACTTGAACAACTTTTATAAAAACATCTGAAGCATATATATAATTTCGCTGCCCTTTAAAAGAAATCTTTAAATTCTTGGTTAACAAAATATTCATTTTTCTATGGCATTAAATAAATAATGGTAAAAGTATTAATATATCCAGAAATTATTAAGTAAATAGTTGAAAAAAAGCTAAAACTAAGATTTTAATACCCTTTGCTTATGAGCTCTAAAGAATTGCTGAAACCATAATTAAATAAGAGATCAACTATACTCATATTGCTAATAAAATCTCCATATAACTGTTCATAAACCGGGTGTTTATAATTATAATAATTTAATTGTACGTTTTTTTTAGAGAAAGCACCACCAGACGATTCATATTCAATATAAGCTGCTGATCCAATTGCTGACAAATAATGAGTTGCTTTTCTGTTTTTACATATTGAAACAAGCCGTTCATCTTTTATTCCTTCAATATTTGTTAGCTCTGATGATATAAAGAATTTTGTTTTAATCCCTATTTTACTGGAAATTTCCTTAATAATCTCAATATTTAATTTCCCAATAATGTTTGTATTTCTTTCTAATATTTCCCGGATAAAAACAAATATTTCATTAAAGTATTTTGCTTTCGTATAACTAAATTTCAAAGTATTTAAATGCTTTTTTACCCATTGTTCTTCATAATTTATGATTGCATTTGAATATAAGGTTTCGGCTCTTGATTTGGTCTTTTTTATTGGTACAGTCAAAAGTAATTCGCCGTTCGATGATTTAACCCTGTTTCTTACACCCCAACTTCGTTTCACAAGCTGAACATCATCCAAAAACACAAATTCATCAACCTTGTCAATCATATTAAAATAACCTATCCAGGGAAGATAGGTTGGTTGCATTATTGCAATTATTTTATCCATTTATTAAAGCTTATTTGAAATACTTTTTTGTATACTTTAATAATTCATTAAAAAAATCATTGTCTGTTTTTTGCCTGTTTGTTGAATACAGCGGATTTAAACTAAATTTCTTAGGTTGAATTTTCACTTCACTTTGATCAAACATATTAGCAATATTTCTGATAATTTGATTGGGATTATGACATAATTCAATGTAATTAATCACAGTATATTGCTTTGTCTGTTTTTTTTTCAATTTATTTAGTAATTTTTCAATCCTTTGATTACATGAATACAGTTGATATACAACTTGTTCAGCAACTTTTTTTGTTTTCATTTTTTTATAATTCAATGGTTTAACCGAAAACCACTCCTCCATTGTACCATAATATTTTATCCTGCTCTGTGCAAGTGATTGCGCATTATACAATGGTTCACGAAAACAAAAAATAAAAAGTGCATTTGGGAACAATTCATATAAATAATCAATCTGGAAAGTTAATGAAACTGTATTTTTAAATAAAACGGGCAATTTAACTGAACTACACATTGCATGAACCTGGTTTTTCAGGTCTTGTTTGTTAATTTTGTTCAATTGTTCTTTAGTTAATTCATGCAAAACGTCAAAATTGAACCACTTTTGCCAGAAATATCCAAACTCATGTGGCCCAATGGCTTCTTCAGTAAATCCAAATGATGAAGTAAAACTTCCCAGTTTACGTTTTTTAAATGGAGCTATTTGATTTGAAAGAGATAAGCCTACCGAAGGTGCTTCCCAGAATTTTGATGAGATATTATCAATATATGCAATGTTAAATGCCGAAGCTACAATTTGATTTACCAGGGTGGTTCCTGACCTCGGAGCGCCAATAATAAATATTGGAGGGATACTGAGATTCTCATTTCCAGCAATAATTCCCTTTTCTAAATCAATGAGTGAGTTATTCAGGTTAACTACAATATCCTTTACTTTATAGTTTTTAGCCATTTTTAAAATATACTAAGCATTTCTTTTACAACCAATTCAACTCCATTTAAATTAATCTGTTTTGCTAGTTTCTTTACTTGAATTAATTGATGCACTCCTTTGTCAATTACTTGCCTGATTTCATTTGCCACATTATTTGATTTCAGATTATCAAATTCACCAAGTTTGAAACAATACTTTTTATTGTGTAAATAGTTTGTAATTGCCTTTTCACGTTCTGATGCTGCAATTATAAAGCTTGGTATCTCCATGGTTGCCAATTCCCAAAAAGTTAAGCCTGATGAAGTTATAGCAAGGTCTGAATCTTGCATCAACTCATCCATATTTTTACTATCAACATGCAATTCTATTTTTATATCATCTATCCCCTCAATTTGCTTAACAATATTTTCTTTGTTTTTATTTAAACCACCTACAACAACTATAAGTTTAATAAAATAGTGGTTTATGGAACATAAGGCTCCTAATATTTTTCTAGTCAAGTTGTTATAATCGGCTCCCCCAAATGCTATTAATAGATTGAAAGGGGGGTTTTGTATTTTTGTTTTCTTTCTTTTTGCTCTGTATTTTTTATCCAGAATAAAATATTGTGGGCCAAGTAGTTTCTTTGTATAAGATGCAGTTTTGTATTCCTGTGTTAATGCAATTATATTTTGATTTAATATAATATCAGTATTATACTTAAAATTAGGATTTATTGTAATTATCATTAATTTGATACCTGATGCGCGAATTTCCACTTGAAAATTGGCTTTATAATAATTTGGATTATCAGAATCAATAACAAGCAAGCAAGCCTTTTCTCCTTTTTCAGAAATTATCTTAACCAGTAAACTTGGATTATAGGAATCATTTTCATTGATTTCTATAATATTATAGCTTTTTTGAATTTGATTCTTAAAATTTTCATCTGTGCTAGTAAAAATAAAACATGATTCAACCTGATGTTTATTTAGTTCATCAGCAATCAATTTGCATCTTACCAGGTGTCCTCCTCCTATTTTAAAGTTGGCATTAACCAGGAAAAATACTTTTATTCTTTCTTTATTACTCAATGTTTATATTCAGCTAGTATTTTTTTTACACGATGTAAATCCTGTCGATAACAATATTTAATAACTTCTTCTATTTCACTTTGAACGTCTTTATGAGCTTCCTTTTGTTTCACTTTGGCATTTATATTTAGCAACCATGGTTTTTGATTAAAAAGTGTAATGATATCTTTAATTCTAAATTGTTGCTTATCGTCATATAAAGCATCATAAACACAACAAATTAAAGCATAATCTTCCATCGTATCCAAGGTGATTCTAATATCCGGCCTATTAAATTCTTTCTCTGCTTCTACTATATGAATTTTATAATTTTCTGGTTTTGTTTGATAAAAATATGTAGTTACATGTTGTTTTTCAAAATCATGTTTGGCATTTTCATAAGCCTCTTTCAGTGCGTTGAAACTAAAAACAGCTGTATCAAGGCCATGAGGAAAAGTTCTTTTCAATGAAATATTCGTAAAATCAGCCTTATTCTTAATATGTTGATCAATAATCTGATCTATTAATTCAGGGTCAATACAAGGGCAATCACCTGTTATACGAACAATCAAATCAAAATCATGCTCAACAGCCGCTAAATAATATCGCTCTAAAACATTATTCAAACTTCCCTCAAAAACATTCATGCCTTTTTTGTTGGCAAGTTTAACCAGTGCTTTATCACTTTTATCTTTTGAAGTAGCTAAAATAACCTGATCAATTTTAGTTGTTACGCTTACTCTTTTATAAACCTGTTCAATTACAGTGATACCTGAATTATATGGTAATTCTTTTAAAACTTTTCCAGGCAATCTGCTTGAAGATGTTCGGGCTTGTATGATTGCACCTATTTTCATTTTTGTTTTATAAATTCAATAACCTTCCCAATCACATAATCTTGTTCTTCCTCAGAAAGGGTTGGATACATTGGCAAGCTTAAGCATTTTTCATAATATGATTCAGCAAATGGGAAATCTCCTTTTTTCCAACCTAGTTTTTGATAATATGGCTGCAAATGGACCGGGATATAATGCACCTGGGGGAAAATCTTTTGCTTTCTCAGATAATTGTATAAACCTAGACGGTCTTCAATTTGAATAACGTATAAATGATATGCATGATAATATTCTTCTTCAATTTGCTGAATTTTAATTGAGGTGTTCTTAAAAGCATCATTGTACTTTTGCGCAATTTCTCTTCTTCTTTTTATCCCTGCATTTGCTTTCTTTAATTGCGAAAGACCAAGTGCAGCACTTATATCTGACAACCTGTAGTTAAAACCCAATTCCTGCATCTCATAATACCAACCTCCATGATTTTCAATTAACAATTCAGGTGATTTTGTTATGCCATGAGATCTAAGCAACATTAGTTTTTCATATAGTTGTTTGTTATTGGTTGTTATTATACCTCCTTCACCAGTAGTAATATGTTTTACCGGATGAAATGAAAAAATAGCTAATTCTGCATATTCTCCACTGCCACAGTATTTTTTCTTGTTTTGTTGATTACAAAAATATCCTCCCGGAGCATGACATGCATCTTCAATTATCCATAAATTGTATTTATCTGCAATAGTTTTCAATCTTTCCATATTCACAGGATATCCTGCAAAATCAACTGGAATTATTCCTAAAAAAGTTCCTTTTGGTGAATTAGCCAGTTTCTCTTCCAGTTTATTTAAGTCAATCAGGTAGGTACTTTTATCAATATCCACAAAATCAACTTCACCACCACAATATCTTACGCAATTAGCGCTGGCCGAGAAGGTAATAGGTGCAGTAATTACTTTGTCACCAGGT
>DAOVJU010000338.1 GCA_030632095.1 Chlorobiota bacterium | reverse complement strand
TTAATTCTTAATTTATTTAAAGTTGCTAGCAATGTTTTTAGTTTGTACTTATTGTTCTACTGTTTTACTTCTACAAGCTCAGTTTATTCTAACTGTTATTGTTCGATGAATGCGTAAATGCTTAAATGATAGTTAATCCTTTTTCGGCCAGTTTCTTAACAGTTTCATGCGTATCCTTATTATCCAGTAATCTTTGCATTGATTCAACCGCACGTTGCTCTTTTAAGCCTACAAGAATATTAATAAGCGTTATTTGCAATAAGGGATCAGTTTGAATACTCATTGAACTCACCAGGGCATCAACCACTATTTTTTCTTCAGTATATTTTGATAATGCTTGTATTGCTGCCATTCTGACATTAATATTATTATCGGTATTCATTGTGTTTATTAATGCCATGATTACACTATAATCCGGTGTTGAAATATCCTTTGCATAGTTTACTGCCTGAATACGTTGACTGGCAGATTCCTGTTCAAGCTTCGAAAAGATCAATAATTGTTTAACTTCGTTTACTTCATTTTGTAAGCTTAATAATTCAGCTTTATTATCAGGTTTTGAGGTAAAATTCCATCCTATTAATATCCCTGTAATTAACAGGAGCACACTGGCAGCAATCCTGAAAAACAGACTATTAAACTTTATATAATCTTTGTATTTAATAATTCTTTTCTCTTTCCCTTTTGCTTTCTCAATCATCTGCATAAATCCTTCTTTAAGATTTGATGAAGGTTGCTGATCTTCAATTTTATTCATTTCTTCCATAATAACAGATAATTGTTCAAGTTCAGCCTGGCAGAAACTACATTTGTCAATATGTTCCTGAACCAATTTTGTTTGAATTTTATCAAGATTCTTATCTAAGAAATCGATAAATAACGGGTTAATATTTTTACAATCCATCTTCTTAAAATTTTTAAGCTATTTGAAAATAAACTTGTTTTAATTTTTTAATTGCTCTGTGTACTTTTACTTTTACCGCTCCAACAGAATTCCCTGTTATTTTAGCAATTTCTTCATACTTTAAATCCTGGAAACGGCTTAATTCGATTATCTCGCGCTGGTCAACCGGCAACATTTCAAGTGCATCATACAAATTTTGATGACGCTGATTCCTTTCCATAATATCAATTGCTTCTTTTCCTTCATCATTCATATCATCCGGTTTAATATAATCTGAAGCCAGGTAACGATTTTTATTATAATAATTAATATGAACGTTTCTGGCTACCTGGTATATCCATGATTTAAAACTATATTCAGGATTAAATGAGCCTTTATAACTTAAAATCCGGCTAAATACGTTTTGTGCAAGATCTTCACTTGTCTCCTTATTGTTTGTTAACCTTAGAAAGAAGTTATAAAGTTTAACATGATATTTATTAAAAAGAGGGACTAAAGAATCAATATCCCCGTTTTTAACAGCCAACATATTTTGTTCATCATTAATTTGTATCACAACAAAGAATTTTTAATGTGCTTTTTATAGGTTATCAGTTTTTTTCAGAAAAGTTACAAAGAGTTTTTATAAAAGCGAAAAAAATAAAGAATCGTATTTATTTTGTAATTTTTCTGATATACTTTTATCTTTATTCAAATTTCATTTTATTATAATGAGTAAATATAAATTACTAATAATTCTCTGTTTATTACTTTCTTATTCTGCTTATTCTCAAATAAACAAATATGGAGTCCCGTTTATTACTAATTACACACCACATGAATATGGAGCAAGTGAGCAAAACTGGGCAATTGCACAGGATAACAGAGGTGTAATGTATTTTGGCAACAATGATCATGGAATACTTGAATATGATGGCTCAACATGGAGAAAAATTCCAGTATCTAATAAGTCTATTGTAAGATCTTTGGCTGTTGATGCTTTTGGAACTGTATATGTTGGAGCGGTTAGTGAATTTGGATACTTGGCCCCGGATGATTTGGGTAAAATGCAATACAATTCATTTCTAAATGAATTGGATTCTGCTGATCAGGATTTTGCTGATATCTTTAAAATATATGTAACCGATAATGAAGTTGTTTTTGGAAGCAGAGAAAAGTTATTTATTTATGACTATCTAAAATTCAAAACGATTAATTTAAGCCTTGGAGCATTTTTCTCCTATGCTATTAATAATGTTATTTTTAATGGTCACTTTCTTGAAGGCTTAATGATATTAAAAGTTGACAGCCTGAACGTAGTGAAAGGAGGAGATTTTTTCAAAAGGAAAGGTATATTTTCGATAAATAAATATTTTGATGATCAGCTATTAATAGGTACAGGTTCAGAAGGCTTATTCAAATTTAATATTTCAACAGCCAGTGTCTCAGGTGATTTTCAATATGCAGAAGCAAATAATTACCTGAAAGAAAATCAATTGTATCATGCTTGTCAATTGTCGCCTACTGAATATGCATTTGCCACCCTGCAAAAAGGAGCTATTATAATGGATCAGTTTGGTAACATTACCAACCAGTTTATAAAGGATAACGGATTGCAAGACGAAACGGTTATTAACATTTATTCAAATACTGAAAGCCCATATGAAGAACCGCTTTGGCTTGCATTAAATGAAGGCATAACCAAAATTGAAATTAACTCACCATTACGAAAATTTGGAGAAGAATATGATTTGATGGGTGCAGTAAATGATATCATTCGATTTAATGATAAAATATTTATTGCAACCAGTTTAGGGGTTTACTATTTAAATTATACAAAGCAAAATCAGCCTGAATTCAAAAAAGTAAAAGGGATAAATAGTGGATCTGAAATTAGCGGTCAAACGCAGTCTCTGGTAAAATTTAATCCAAATGGACTGAACGATGAATTTCTATTAGTCGGCTCTAATTCTGGATTATATAAAATTGATAAGTCACTTAAGTCAACCTACATTGATAAACAAATAAGGCTAGAAAATGAAAAAACTTTAAAAAACGATATAATACAACTTAAACCATCAAGTAAAATTAAAAATAAAATTTATGTGGGCTGTAGCAACCGGTTTTTCAGTATTGAATATAATAATGGCGTTTTTCGAAGAGTTGAAAACAAGAAAATTGTTAAAGATGAAATACGAAATATTCTAGAAGATAAAGAAGGCAATGTTTGGTTAAGCACATATTTTAATGGACTTATCTATGTAAGTTTTAATGAAAAAGACACTGTAATATTCAGGTATGATATTCATAACGGTTTACCCTCAAACAAAGACATATATATCTTCGAATTAAATGATAATTTACTTTTCGGCACAGATAAGGGTATATATACCTTTAATGCTGAAAATAAAACTTTTTCGCCATCTGATCAATTTAAAAAAAGTTTGGTAGATGGTTCAGTAGGAGTTTTTAGACTTAGCCTGGATAAGAATGATATTTATTGGATAAGTGCTTTCAATGAAAATGAAAAATGGATTGAAAGAGGAATAAACATTAACAGTAATTCACAAATCAGCGATATGACACCCTTTAAACGCTTTCCAAACGAACAAATTGATGTCATTTACCATGATATAGATGAAATAACCTGGATGGGAAGTTCAAGCGGTTTGTATAGCTACAACAATAAATATATTAAAAATTATTATCGACCATATAATACTTTAATTAGAAAAGTTTTTGCTGGTGAAGATTCGGTAATTTTTTATGGTACGAATTACAAAAATATTGAAGGAAAAAAAGTCATTACGCTTGAACAACCAGGAGATATCAATCCGGTTTTAGATTATGAATTTAATAATATGGTTTTTCATTTTGCAGCTCCTTATTTTGAAGAAGAACAGGAAATAGAATATCGTTATTTACTAAAAGGGTATAAGGATAATTGGTCAAAATGGGCGAAAGAACCTAAGGCAGTTTATACAAACTTAAATGAAAGCAGCTATATATTTTATGTAAAAGCAAAAAATATATATAATGTGGAAAGTAATATCGCTTCTTTTCATTTTACAATATTACCTCCATGGTATCGTACTATACTAGCCTATGTAATTTATGGAATCCTGGTAATAGTATTTATGTTTATAATAATTAAGCTATATACTCATAAACTTGAATTAGAGAAAATTCGACTTGAAGGAATTGTTAGAGAACGAACTGCTGAAGTTGTAAAGCAAAAAGATGAAATTGAAGAACAAAAACAACACATTGAAGATAGCATAAAGTATGCCCAGCGTATACAGCATGCTGTAGTTCCAACTGCTGAAAAAGCAAAGGAAATCCTGCCTGAACATTTTATTTTATGGAGGCCCAGAGATATTGTTAGTGGAGATTTCTGGTGGATGACAGAAAAGGACAATAAAATTGTTATAGCAGCCGCAGATTGTACCGGCCACGGAGTTCCCGGAGCTTTCATGAGTATGTTAGGAGTTTCATTCCTTAATGAAATTGTAAATAAAAAAGAAATAACAACAGCAAATGTTATATTAAACCAGTTAAGAACAAGTGTGAAAACCACTTTAGATCAGACAGGAGAAAAAGGAGAAGCAAAAGATGGTATGGACATCGCTTTGCTTATATTAGATATTGAAAATCATAAAATTCAGTATGCAGGTGCTTATAATCCTCTTTACATGTACCGAAATAATGAGCTAATTGAAACAAAAGCTGATAAGAATCCAATTGGTATTTTTATTAAAGAAAAAGAAACGTTCACAAATCATGAGATAGATTTCCAGAAAGATGACACGTTTTACATTTTCTCCGATGGTT
>DAOVJU010000543.1 GCA_030632095.1 Chlorobiota bacterium | reverse complement strand
TAACCGGCTAACAATTTCAGGTGTTTAACGTATGACGAAAAAATCAATATTTTATGTTTCTCAGCAACAACACTTTCTATATTCCGAATTATTTCATTGAACTTACCTGATTCTGAAGAATAATCATCTTGAACCATTACAGGATGTATTGCCAGTTGCCTTAACTTGTTCAATGCCTGTAAAATTTCAATCGAAATCTTATTAACCCCATGTTTTTCAATGTTCTCAAGAATTACATTCCTGATTTTCGATTTTTCGGTTTCGTAAAACGTGTTTTGTTCAGGTGTCATGGTGCAATATAATGTTTGCTCTGTAACAGGAGGCAGTTCCTTAACAACTTCTTCTTTTGTGCGACGTAAGATGAAAGGCCGGATAAGCATATTAAGCTTTATTTTATGTTCTTCGCTGTTCAGCTTTTCAATAGGATATAAAAATTCCTTTTTGAAAAATCTCAAATCACCAAGCAAACCATAATTCAGGAAATTCATTTGCGACCACAGGTCGGTTAATGAATTTTCAATTGGTGTCCCTGTTAACACAATTTTATGTTCCGATTGTAACTTTAAGACAGCCTTATAAATTTTTGAAGCCGGATTTTTAATTATTTGGCTTTCGTCAAGAATAATATATTGAAAATCATAATTCTCAAGAATTTCAATATCATTCCTGACAATTCCATAGGTAGTTATAACAATATCAAAATTGTTAAAAATATCAATATTTTTCGCTCTGTTATGATTAACAAATAAGTGCATTTTTAACGATGGGGCAAATTTTTTAATTTCATTTTGCCAGTTATGAATGAGCGAAACAGGTACTACAATCAAGGAACTTAGTAAAGGTTTTTCTTCTTTTACTACCGGTTTATTAATTTCAGGTGCAGGAATATCAAAAAGGTTCAGTTGCCCGGACACTGATGAGATAGCATATACGTTATCAGAATTATTATTTGAATTTTCAATTTTATTTTGAAGAAGCAATGTGATTGCTTGAACAGTCTTTCCCAGTCCCATATCATCGGCCAGGCAAGCGCCAAAACCAAGATTTTTAAGATTGTGCATCCACGAAAACCCTTTTCCCTGGTATAATCTAAGTTCAGTTTGCAATTGTAGCGGAACAGAAATATCCTTTTCCATACCAGTTTCCAGCAATTCTTTGTAACGGTTTAAAAACCCGCTGTTATCAACAATTTCCTGGTCTTCAATAAAATGATAATGAAATTTGTCCAGTTTAATGTTATTTTCATCCTTCTTTCCAAATAAAAAAAGGTTAATATATTTACTAAACCATTCAGCAGGAAGGATTACTGTTTCGCCATTTGGCAGAATATATTCACGCTTGCCTTTTAATATATGGTTTTTAAGATTCATAAAAGGGACTTGGATATCACCAAATACAGCAAATCCATAGATGTCAAACCAATCCTGTTTTTGTTCCACAGACAGGTTTAATGATATTTTCTCAGTGAAAAATTTCTTTTTATAAAAATCCTGTTTAATTATAAAACCGTCTTTTTTAAGTTTCCATTCATTTTCATTTAACCAGTTTATGGTAACAGCCAGGTTATTGTCTTTAATTTCTGTTTCAGCACCGGGTACCACAAAATGCCCATTCTTATTTAATTTAAGACCTGAATTATTGATTTTCTCAAATTGTTTTTGTTCCCATTTCTTATCGCGAAAAATTTGATAATAGGTATAATTATCGCCATGAACTTCCAGCTTTGTAAATACAAAATAAGTATCATCAGGCCTGAATGTTTTTTCGTTATACCTGAATTCAGGTATAAACACTGCATTGCTTTTTAAATCTTTTTCGACAGTAAGAATAGTGTGTTTTTTAGTTTTAATCTCAATTATTTCAAAACCACTATACTTTACTTTAAATTTATTGATGCTGTTTAAAATAAAACCTTCAAAGTATTTTTTTTCAAACTTGCTATCAATACTTACATGGGTTTTATTAAAAAACGGGAGAAGCTTTTTCCCGTCAATTTCTATAAATGAAAATAATTTATTGTCCATGAGAAGCCAACATGGTTCATTAGAAAGCAATATCCCTTTCCTCCCATTAAGCTGGATTTCCTTTTTATTTTGGCTTATTGATATATGGTAATGAATTTCGGTTTCAGTTTTATGAAAATTGAATATTACTTCTGCAGGATTTTCAAAAGTTTTTATTTCGTCAGTTCCATACAGGCTTGATTCTTTCTTTGTACGCTTATAACAACGAATTTGTGACTCGCTAAGTAATGAGAATAGTTTGCTCAGATTTTTTTCAATGTATGGTTTAATATATTTATTAGTATATTCAGAATCAAGTTTTTTATAAAACTCTTTTACCGTAAGTTTTTTCTTTGAGAATAATTTTAAGATATGTTGGTCAGAATAGTTTTCCGCTATTTTTACTAATTTCAATTCATACTCAGAAAGCTGATAATCAATAGCTTTGTCTACGTTAATTTTCTCAAGTATTTTAAAACCTGAATTAACCGGTTCAATAAAATACGGATAAGCCAATAGTCCCAAATTTGGGTGATCCTGAAGTAAAATAATAAACTCCGTATTATTCATTTTTATTTAATTGCTTGTATATTAAGTCAAATTGCAATACACTTAATTATGAACTTTAAACTAACTTTCACCCTCCACTAAACTTATACCTATACCCTAAGTTTGATAAAATATCACCAAGCTTTATTTTAAAAT
>DAOVJU010000220.1 GCA_030632095.1 Chlorobiota bacterium | reverse complement strand
GTTATTCCTTGTCTTTTATTACCTGTGCCATTAATTCGGCTTCAGTAACTAAATAATCACCAACAAAAGCTTGAGCTTTCATAAGGGCAATACCTCGTCTAAAAGGATTTATTAATTCCATTTTAAGAATTAATGTATCACCTGGAACAACTTTTTTCTTGAATTTCACTTTGTCAATTTTCAGAAAATATGTTGAATGTTTTTCCGGTTCATCAACAGAACTTAAAACCAAAACTCCTCCAACCTGAGCCAATGCTTCAATTTGTAAAACTCCCGGCATAATTGGCTCATTCGGAAAATGGCCAGTAAAGAAGTTTTCGTTCATGGTTACATTTTTTATACCAACAATGCTGTCTTCATTCATTTCAATTATTTTATCAACAAAGAGAAATGGATTTCGATGTGGTAAAAGATTTTTAATTTGATTGATGTTTAAAACAGGCTCTTTTGACGGATCATATTCAGGAATTTCATCCTTAGCCTCGGTTGACATGAATGATTGTTTTAGCTTTTTTGCAAACTCAGTGTTAGCATGGTGTCCTGGGCGTGTAGCAATGATTCTTCCTATAATTGGCCTGCCAATTAATGACAAATCACCTATCATATCAAGCAGTTTATGTCGTGCCGGTTCGTTGTTAAAAAACAAATCGAGGTTATTTAAAACTCCTTCCGGCTTGACTTTTACTTTTGGTTTGTTAAATAAATCAGCCAATCTATCTAGTTCTTTCTGCGAAACTTTCTTGTCAACAATAACAATGGCATTATCCAGATCACCACCTTTAATTAAATTGTTGTTTAACAATGCTTCTAATTCCCGCAGAAATACAAAAGTTCTGCATGGAGCTATTTCTTTTTCAAATTTATCAAGAGAATTTAGTGTGGCGAATTGATTCTTAAGTTCCTGGGAGTCGTAATCAATTAAGACGTTAAGACTAAAATGGTCGTCAGGAAAGGCAATAAGTTCAACCCCGTCAATTTCATTATTATAAACCATTTTTTCCTTAACTACATAATATTTTTTATTTTCTTTTTGTTCGGTGATACCTGTTTTTTGAATAGCTTCAACAAAAAGCTTTGCGCTTCCATCCATTATTGGAGTTTCAGGAGCATCAATTTCTATTAAGGCATTATCAATTCCCAATCCATATAAAGCAGATAAGGCATGTTCAATAGTACTTATTCTTACACCATTTTCTTCTATGGTCGTCCCCCTGGATGTATCGACAACATTTTCAACTACTGCACGTATTATTGGCTTTTCTTCCAGATCAACACGTTGAAATTTATAACCATGGTTTTCAGGTGCTGGTTTGTATGTTAATGTAACGTTTAATCCGGTATGTAATCCAGTACCTTTAACCGATACAGGATTTTTTAATGTTCTTTGTTTCTCTGCCATTATAGATGCATTTTTATTTGTTTTTTCAATGGAATAGGCTATATATTCAGTTAAATTAGCGCAAAATTGCAAAAATAGTTTTTAAATAAAAACTTTTTATCAAAACAGAATGTTTTAGTAATTCATTAAATTTATCAATAATCCTGCAACAAAATAATTGTAAATGCTATTATTTCGCAAGTTGTTGCTGAACTATTTTTTGGATATATTTTCCAATAATATCAAATTCAAGGTTTACCACAGTTCCTTTTTTTATTTGATGAAAATTTGTAATGTCGTAGGTAAAAGGAATTATTGCAACCTGAAATGAGCTATCCTTTGAATTTACAACTGTTAAACTAACTCCATTTACTGATACAGATCCCTTTTCAACAGTGATGTTCCCTTTTGTTTGATCATATTCAAAAGTAAAATACCAGCTTCCGTCGGCTTCTGTAACTCCTGTACAAATAGCCGTCTGGTCAACATGTCCCTGCACCAGGTGCCCGTCTAATAAACTGTCAATTTTCATACTGCGTTCGAGGTTCACTTTATCGCCTAATTTTAATATTCCTAAATTTGACTTTTCTAAAGTTTCTTTTATTGCTGTAACGGTATACGATTTATCTTTTATATCTACTACCGTTAAGCACACTCCGTTGTGAGAAATACTCTGGTCAATTTTCAATTCGTTAACAAAAGAACACTCCATGGTAATATGAAGGTTTTCCTGGTCTTTTTTAAGCTTAACTATTTTAGCAGTTTCTTCTACAATACCCGAAAACATAATTTAAAATTTAATGGGTTAATAAAAATCGCTACGAAGTTAATTAATTTAAATTCCAATTGAAAAGACTAAATCATGATAATAGGATGCGTATTAGGAAAAACAGAATATTGTTTGTTGAAAGCTCTTTAAATATTTTCAACCTCGCAGGTGGTTTTTCCACTTTAATACCAATTTTCCGCCATATTATTCCAAGTTATTATCCTTTCTAATTAGGAGATCCCGGCTCTCTATTACACTTTGGCCGGGATGAAGGAAAGAGAAAAAATCATTTTATTCCTCAATATACCCAATCACAGCATTCGCAACTGCCCTGGGTTCAGGTGGCAGGGAAAATATATTTCGTTCGTAATCTTTATTATAAGGAGATATATTCAGGGTTTTTCCATCTACAACCAAAGTGCTGCTTCCACCGGGATCAAATCCCATAGCTTTTTCCATACCAAATTTTATCATGATGTTTGCCATATCAATATGGGTAGCTCCAACCGATTCCCGTATTCTTCCATTGATTGTCAATACATAAAGATTTCCCTTTTTATCTAATCCAACAGCAATTTTTGGCCCACGCATATCAGTATAATCCAGCCTGGCTGCTTGTGTCTTGATTGAATTCTGTGTTTTCCATCCTTCTTTTTTCATGTTCAGGATCATGTTCCCTTTATCAACCAGCATGGGCCCGGCTTCAACAGCTTGTTTAATTCCTTGCAGCCCATTAATCCGAATATCCAGTTTCTTTTCTGTTTTAAATTCTTTTGGGAAATTTTCTTTTGTAAATGACAATGTTAGCCCTACCGGTATTATTTTAACATTTTCATTTTTCTTAGTATAAATTATTTCTTTTATAGCATTACCCGCCAATCTTACAATCACCCTTCCACCACCAGGGATTTCTTCATTCTCAAACATTAAATCATAGTAGCAATTTTCATGTCCCGGATTCAAATTATTATATTCCTTGTTTTTAAAAATAATTTTATTTTGACCACTATTTATTGAAAGTCCTTTGGATGAATTTACACGGTTAATATCAATTTTTCCATCTTCATAGATGATCAATGCCGGCTTATTAAATAAAGGGGCACTAAGTAATTCAGTATTGCTAATTAACAGCCCCAGGGGTGAACCAATATATGATTCAGGTAATCCAAGTTTACCCACTAATTCAGGATTAAGAATATATCCACCGTTCCAGGCAATTCTTGCTTTTTTATTATGTTTTTTATTAAAATCTTTAACGAACGATGTTACTTTCCTTGTTCTGGTTGTGTTTGAAACAATCATGAACTGCCAGTTTTTAGTCTTATTGGCAATATTAGCTTTGGCCATTACCCCATTCCATGGATATCCGTCATCATAAATACCTGTAACATAATTATATTCAACATCCTTTTTCTTAGTAGATTTGCTTTTTAAGTGCTCAAGCACCAGTTTAACAGGAGAACCTTTTGTTTCAGCATCTTCTTTCAGTATAGCCAAGACTTTTTCTTCTCCATGTTCTTCACAAAGCCCGTTAAATAAATCGCTTTTTAGTACCCGGCTAAAATCTTTCGCTGTTTGGATGGGAGTTGGATAAGCTAAGGTGATTCGTAAACCAGCCGGAATATACATTATATAACCACTGTCTTTTGGAATTCCCAGCATAGCGGAAGCAATATCATTGGTAACGCGGCCAATGTGGAAACGGGCCAGGTTAAGGATATCGCTCATGTATATTGCATTTCTGCGGTTCGAAATTAAATATCCTTTTTTCTCTTTTATTTTCCGTAGTATTTTTAAGCCGGCTTCACCAATCTGGGGGATATGGATTCCTACACATAATTGTCTGGTATCAACCAATTGTATTATTTTTCTTTTATATAACAGGTTCAATTCCGGGTCATGGTCACTTTCAAGAAAACGGGTTATTTCACTTTTAGGTGCTATTTGCCCCAATTGTGCTTCATTAACAAAAACATAAAATGGTTCAAGTTTTCCTTGATAATTATCTAAAATACCTTCTGTTAATTCATCTTCAATTTTAAGGTTTAACCTGGATTTTACCGATTGTAAACCAAAAAACTCCAGTTCATATTTAATATATTTCCCGGGTAAAAATGCTATCGGTAAATTAGATTTTAATTTTTCTTTCAGTTTATAGCGATCATCAATTGCCAGGTTTGTACTTGATGTAAGTTGCGATAATGCAAGATTCCAATCTGTAAAGAAATGAGATCGCCTAACAATCTCTTTTTTATACTTTGGTTTAATTATTTGCTGGTATAAAAGTGTTATAAGCCCGGTAATTTCCTGGTTTGTAAAATCCTGGTATGGATAATATTTTTTATGGCGATGGCGATATGAAATTGAATGATCGTGACGTATTTGTGTTTCACCATTTGAATACCTGAAAATATTATCAACACAATTATAAAATTTATGAATTTGTTGCAGGGGTAAATTTTCAGTATCAGGATTGTACTTAATTAGTTTGTAGGCAAAATCAAACGCGTAACCCCGGTTTTCTTGCTCTTCAACCCTGAAAAAGCTCGGATCGATTAATGATTTTAAATAATGCATAAAAGCCAATCGTCCTTCACCCGGTAAATAATGCCGGTTTTTAGTGTTTAAAACGGCTTCAGTGTCCTTGTTCCTGAAATTTACCATTTCCTGATATTTATTTATGTTGGAAATGGTATTTTTCATGCAATTTTCATTTGGCTGGAGCTGAAGATATAGTTTATATAAAATGCTTTCCATGTTTTTTTGTAATGATTCCATACTATACCTGTTCTTAACAACCTTTCGGTTGTGATCAACCTCTTCGGTGAATTTATGCGGGAAGAATACTCTTTGAAAGATCTGATCGATTTGTGCTGAGGTTATTTCTTTCCCGTCGTATTCAATAACTTTCAAGCGGTCTTTTTCGGGAAGATGCTCGCCAATAACTTCAGCATATACATTTTCAGGGTAATATCTCCTGCAAAAAATAGGGATACCACTTGCTGTTGATTCTATAATTGGCAATCCTCGCCCTTCAGTTTCACTGGGAAGTAAAATAAGCGAGGCAATATTGTATAATTCGGGTATTCTCATGGGATTTTCGAACCGGTGTGTGAATTCATCCCTGTCCAGTTCACTGAACATGAATGCCAGAAATATCTTCTTTCTGAATTTTTCGGGAATCTTGTTTAACAATTCAGAAAACCGGGTAAGTAGTTTTTTAAAATAAACATATTGTCCTAAAGCAATTGGGCCTGTTATTAGAATAGTTAGCTTCAGGTTAGCCGATTCGTCAAACTTTGCCATGAAAGATTTATGTTCAAATAACTGTTCAACAAGCTTAAATCCAACAGCAATGCGCTTCCTTTCAATTATTCGCGTAGGTTGCAAAAAAACTACATTTTCTTTCAGGAAGTTTCTAACCCGTTTTGTTTTTTCTCCAATGATTATGGGTTGAGGATTTTTCTCATTAACAAGACGAAGGTTTCGGACATCCTCTACGGAATATCCGACCATTGCTTTCTTGTATCGGCTTAATATGCATTTTAATTGTTTAAATGATTCAAAATTTCGCCTTTTACTAATATCTGAGTATTCCTTAACATCTACTGCTGTTCCTATTTCAGTAACATTAGCAGGGTTATGGCCTTTATCTTCAATCAATTTTCTAGTTTGTCCTTTATTTATGTTTACTGAAATCCATGAACGTGATTCCCAGGGGAAAAGAACATCAATCTGCGAGAAAAATTCACCAACATCAGAATTTTTGAAGAAAAAGTCGCGTGGTCCCGGCTGCAATCCTTTGGTTTCAATATCAATTTTGCGGTTTCCACCTTCCCAGTAAAAATCATGATTGTTATTAATTACCGGTATCCCAAGGAATTTTGAAATGAGAACCGTGGCAAGGCTAAAAGATACATTTCCGGGATTTGAACAAAGGTTGATCAGATAAAGCAGGTTAATCTTATTTGTTTCGATATACGAACCTACTTTTTCGGTTATAGACAAAACCTGGTTCCAGAATTTCGTGATTAGCGCATTATATTCTTTACTTC
>DAOVJU010000111.1 GCA_030632095.1 Chlorobiota bacterium | reverse complement strand
TGAGGATTTTCAAGACAAGAAACTAATTGGCTCATACAAATACGATGACCAGGGTGTTAAATCGAAGAAAGTAAGAATTGTAAACAATGGAATACTAGAAAACTTTCTTATGTCGAGACAACCAATGGAGCATTTTATGAACTCTAATGGTCATGGGAGAGCTCAAGCAGGAATGCCGGTTGTATCCCGCCAGTCGAACATGTTTATAGAGACCGGTAAACCACTTTCTAAAGAAACATTGAGAAAAAAATTAATAACTGAATGCAAAAAACAGAACAAAGAATACGGTTATTACTTTAAAGAAGTGTTTGGAGGGTTTACATTTACAGACAGATATATGCCTAATGTATTTAATATTTTTCCTTTCGAGGTGTATAGAATATATGTTGATGGGAGACCAGATGAGCTGGTTAATGGCATTCAACTGATTGGTACACCCCTTTTGATGTTTTCAAAAATCGAAGGTACGGGTGATAATTATGAAATATTCAATGGTTATTGCGGTGCAGAATCAGGAAATATTCCCACAAGTACTATAGCACCTGCTCTTTTTATTAAACAAATAGAAACTCAAAAAAGCCCTAGTGGTTTTATTGACTTACCAATTTTACCAAGACCTGATCAATCAAAATAATTTAAGTAAGCAATGAAAACGAAAATAATTATAAACCTGAAAACCATTTCATCTATACTATTATTTATTCTCTCATATCAATTATACAGCCAAATTGAATACAAAGAAGTATTTTTCGAAGCCATGAAAGATGAAATGCAACGAAATATTGAATCGCTTAGTTACAAGGATTTTGATCCACCATTTTATATCAGCTATACAATTGGTGACTATAAAGTTTATAATGCCAAAGCCTCATTAGGTGCCTTATATTATTCGTTAGAAGATGTTTCAAGAAGTTGGTCAGCAAGAGTAATGGTTGGAAATTATGAAATTAATGATGAAAACTATATCGAACATCCTCGATATAGATCAAATGATATAGAATATTTTAATATTCCGCTTGAAGATGATTACAATGGCATTAGGCGTTCTCTTTGGATATCAGCCAACAATATTTATAAAAGCGCAGCATCAAAATACAAAAACAAAATTGAAGCAATTGAAAAAAAACAATCTTCAAAAAAGTGTATTGGAAATTCAAGATTTTTGCAAGGTTCCCATAATCAAAAAAAACATTGAATCTGAAGATTTTTCATATAGTAAGCATCATTGGGATAGTGTTTTACGTGTTGTGTCATCTACATTTACAAAATACAATTGGATTAGAAATTCAGAAATGGAATTGAATTTTTACCAGGCCAGAGTTTATTTTCTGAATTCAGAAGGCATTGAAACAAGTGTACCAATTCAATTAGCATCATTAAAAATATATGCTCAAACTCTAAGTGAAACAGGTGATCACATTTCTGATTATATTGTTTATCATGCAAAAACACCTAAAGGTCTTCCAACTGTTGAGAAATTAGTTGAACATGTTGATAAATTAGTAAATTTCCTGGATCAATTAAAAACTGCCCCAAAATTATATGAGGGATATAATGGACCTGTTATAATATCAGACTGCATATCAGGTAAATTCTTCATGAAAGAATTGTTTGGTGGTAAGGATAATTTAAAAGCATTTAGAGAATCCTTACAAAATAAACCCGAATCTTCCTTTTCATATGGTAAGAGTTTCAATTCATTCGAAAATAAAATGAATAAGAAAGTTTACCCAAGGGAATTCACTATAGTAACAAATTCAAAATTAAATAGCTACAATGAAATAAAGCTGATTGGCGGTTTTTTAATTGATGCAGAAGGAGTTGAACCACCGGAAGAAATGGTATTAGTAGAAAATGGAGTATTAAAAGCTTTACTTAACGACAGGACTCCTACAAGAAATGTCCCTAACTCTAATGGTCATAAACGTTACAGAATTTATAATAACGGGTTTTCTCATGCTGTCGGGCCTGGTAATCTTTTTGTAAGATCGAACAAAGGTCTTTCATATGATAGCTTGCTTATAAAAGCAATAAACATAGCTAAGGAAGAAGACCTTGAATACATTCTCGTTGCAAAAGCTCCAATTCTACACAATTGTCAATCTCCTGTGTGTTTTTATAAACACTATATTAATACAGGTGAAGAAGAGCTTATAAGAGGCATTGGTTCACAAAATATTATCACAACCAATCTTAAAAATGTGGCTGGTGTTAGCAAAGAACAATATATTTATAATGCATTAGAATCATTTTATGGTTATGAGGTAGCAGAGAATGGTTCAAATTATTATAATATAAAATGGGGAATACCCGTTTCTTTTATTGTGCCTTCTAATGTGTTGATTGATAATATTGAGATTGATACTGAAAACAAACCAATTTATGTAAAATTACCAGTAGTAGCCCCTCCAACCGAATAAGTCTTACATTTATCTTTATAATTGTTTTATTTCTTTCTCAAACCATTTTAAATAATCATCAATTTTTGATATTAAATAAATAGGAAGATTTAACAAGTAATATTTCTTTTTCTGTGGTGTTTTAATTAAATCAATTTTTAAATTTCCGGAATAAGCCCTAATAGCCATTTTATGGTTTGCTATATCCATAAACAGATGCAATGATTTAAGTTTTCCGGTTGCACCCGATTTTACTTCAACAGGAATTACAAAATTCTTGTATTTATACAAATAATCTACTTCAGCCATTGAAGTCTTTTTTTCTCTAACCCAAAATTTATTTTTATATAAAACACTGTATTCTTCGGAGAGCAACTCCTGACCAACAATATGCTCTGCAACAATACCCTGATATGCAGAACTCAAATCTTTTATTCCTATTAAATCCGGCTGAATACCAGTAAAATAATTCAGTAATCCGGTATCTAAAACTTGTAATCGTGGAGATTTTCTTTTATCATCTATAATTGGATTTGTTGAGCTGACAGATGGATAAATAAGTTGTATCAACATGGCTTTCTCCAGGGTTCGCAATGCTTCTCCCATTTCCCTTGAGCCATAGTTTGATCTTCCAAATCCATGAAATTTTATTCTTTTTCCCGCTTCATCAAAAACAGACTGAATGGCATGCCTGATCAGTTGGACCTGAGTTTGGTTCCTTGCATATTTTTCTACATCATCAATATACGATACTAATAATGTTTCATAAATCTGTTTTAAAACAGTTAAATCCTGATTTTTAATATAGTTGTCAATTATTTCCGGCATTCCACCTACTAATGCATAGGTATTAAACAATTTAAATAATTTATCGTGAGCAAATACAGGCACGGGAATTTTATTAAACACTTCAATTGCTGCATCCTCCTTTTTAGCCAACAGAAATTCATAAAATGATACCGGTCTTAATACTCTATACTCAACTCGTCCGACCGGAAAACTTATTGATTTGTCAAAAATAGTTTCTAATAAAGAGCCTGCAGCAATAACAAAAATATCGCTTGCTTGTTCGTAAAAATAACGAAGTTGGGCTATTGCTTCAGGAGCTTCCTGAATTTCGTCAATAAACAGTAAAGTGTCTTTAATATGTCGCTGTGTGTTTTTTACTAAGAATATTGCTTGTATCAATTCGTTAATACTTGTATATTTTTCAAAAAGTTCACGATCCTCTTTATTTTCCAGATTTAAATATATGTATTGCTTAAATTGTTTTGCAAATAAATTAACGGCTGTAGTTTTTCCTACCTGCCTTGCTCCTCTTAATATCAGGGGTTTTCGGTTTGATGATTTACTCCAGTTTTCAAGTTCAGATATAATACTTCTTATAAACATGTCATAAAGTTAGGGTAAATATTTTAGATTTATGTATCAAATATAGGGTAAATTAATTAATATTTTGTAATATTTATATGGTTAAAAACACTCCATACCCATTTTACTCCATTTATCATTCACTGGAGCTTATTAAAAGCGAAAGTGAATTTCAGTCACCATAGCTTTGCTAAAAGCGAAGGTGATTCATTACACAAAAAAAGTGTTTCGTTTCATGATAAGAAGCAGGAATTTTTCTTTTTCTCTACCTGGTGAAATAAGATTTAAGCCGGTTTTGTAGAAACATTCTGCCGTAGTGTGTTTTTAGATACTTTTCTCTTTTCAAAGCGTCTTCTTGCTTCAAACAAGCTTCATAGTAAATTAGTTTGAGTGGTCTTCTGTTTTCTTTTTATTCTATTTAAAAGTATGTCTTAACAGCAAATTCAAATTGATCCATAAAGATCTTTTTAAACGCTGTAATATTGTTTTGCTCATAGAATAACAGCATTGCTTTTTTGTATTCAACAGAGTTAATAGTTCTGAATGAAATAGGGCAATATTCATTACTTAATAATACTGCATTGCTTACTATTCTTGCAGTCCTTTTGTTTCCATCTCCAAATGGCTGTATGTATGATATCAATACCAATAATAGTAATGCTTTTTCAAATACACTTTCATGGTTATTTACCAGTTCACACATATTATTTAATGCTTCTTTGATTTGATATTCATTGTCAAGAGGCTTATAATTTGTTCCTGATATACCTATTCTTCGCTTCCTAATATTTCGATCAACACCCAAATCTTTTATTAATATGCTATGGATATCTTCAATTCCGGATATATTCAATAGATTCAAATAGTTTGGATTTTCAATGATGAAATCTAAAGCTTCTTTATGATTTAGAAGCATTATTGCATCGTCTTTTGTTTTTCCCTCAGCCGTTTCTTTTTCTTTTAATAATCTTTCAGTCTCTAAAAGAGAATAAGTATTTCCTTCAATTTGTGATGACTTCCAGCTTAAGTCAATTGCCAGACGCTCTTGCTCCTTTTTAAATTCTGAATCTGTTAGCTTCGATGTATTTTCTTTATATGTTGCCTGAAGATTCTTTAACCGATTAAACTCATCTTCAGTGAATAATTTTTCATTACTTAACACGTCAGTAATCAATGAAAAATTAAAACTGTTTTTGATCTCTCGTTCATCTATTTCATTTTCAAAATAGCCTTCAACATTAATAGGATAAAATAATTCAAATGAAGGACTAATTATGTATTTAGTTCCTCTGCCTTTCCCTTGTGCTAAAATAAGTTTATCTGATATTAGTTTTTTTAATATTCTTTTTACTGTAGCATATCCTAATTCGGATTCCAATCCAAGATGAATTTCCTTCGATGAAAGTGATGGATTATCCTTAATAAACTCAAGTAATTCTTTGCTTTTATCATTTTGCATTTTGACCAGGTATTATATTTATGGCTCATTAACATATCATTTGTAGCTCAAATATATATAATTATGAGCTTAAAAACAAAATACGATGAGCTTTAATTTGTTGCTTAATATGTTTTAGAGCTCATTCATTTAAAATATGAAGCTCATATTAAAATATTAATGAGCTTTAAAGTCATCGATGAAGAGCTTTATTTTTGATATGCAATATCGCTGTTTGTTTCTACTTTATGGCTTGATGTAAATGCCAGAATGGACAATACAAATAGGCTAAAAATTGAATGTCTCATAAATTAATATTTAAATGACTATTTTGATGATATGCAATCAAAAAAATATCTAAGTTCAAATCACTCCACACCCATTTCGCTCCATATTTTCGCAAAAAAAGTGTTCCGTTTGAGAGCAACATAGAAGGGAATTTTTCTTTTTCTCTACCCGGTGAAATAAGATTTACTCATGCATTAAATACTTTTTTATGGTTTTTGCTTCGCAAAAAGCTTACAAAATTAATGCTTTAAATCTGGTTTAATGACTTTTGCCCATTCCGGGAATACATTTGGATCAATATCAAAAATTATAGTACCCCAGGTTATAGTAATTACTGTAATAATAATTATAGCAAAAAGGTTGATAAAAAAGCCTGTTTTTATCATTTGAATCATTGTTAATTTTCCAGTACCAAATACTATGGCATTTGGAGGCGTCGCAATAGGAAACATAAAAGCCATTGATGCTGCTAATGTTATTGGTATCATTATTAATAATGGGTTTACTTTAATTTCGGTAGCTAAGCCTGAAATTACAGGTAACATCATTTCTGTTGTAGCTGTATTTGAGGTAAACTCTGTTAGGATAGACATTATTCCTGTTAAAGATGCTACAAGCGCTGATGTTGATAAACTTCCGGCTCCAGTCAATAAACTTCCAATATAATTAGACAATCCAGAATCTATGAAACCTTTAGCTAAAGCAAAACCACCTCCAAATAAAAATACAATATGCCAGGGTAATTTTAGCATAATTTTCCAACCAACTAAAGCTTCATTTTTTTTAGTAGACGGTGTAATAAATAATAGTATGGCAACAAAAATTGCAACAGTACCGTCATTAATAAATTTCGGATTTTTAAAAATAGAACTCCAACCCGGAATAGTTGTAAATCCAATGTTAAGGTTTGATCTAAATACCCATAATATTGCTAACGCTATAAATAAAACAAAAACTCTTTTTTGTTCAACTGTTACTTTTCCCAGAGCTTTATATTTTTCTCTAAAGAATGATTTATCTAATTTTTCAATTTTTTCTTTTGGCTTATAAACATAATATAAGAAAAACAAAGTGAAAATAAAAACTATTACTGTAAGTGGAAAAGCGAAAGTTAACCATTGGCCAAATGAGATTTCCGGAGCTCCCGGAAAAATAATTTCGAAGATTCTTAAAAATGATAAATTAGGAGGAGTTCCTATCAAAGTTGCTATTCCACCAATTGAGCATGAGTAAGCAATAGCTAACAATAAACCTGCAGCATAGGAGCTTATTTTACCTTCTCCGTGTATTTCTTCTAAACTAGTAGTTACTGAAAATGCGATAGGTAGCATCATCATTGCTGTTGCTGTATTAGACATCCACATGGATAAAAATGCTGAAGAAAACATAAAGCCTAACAAAATCATTAAAGGACTACCCCCAACAATTGATAATACTTTTAATGCAATTCTTTTATGAAGGTTCCATTTTTCCATAGCTAACGCCATAATAAATCCACCTATAAATAAAAAGATAACATAATTTATATAAGCGTTCGAAATAGCTTTACCATCTAATACACCTAAAAGAGGGAATAGGATTACAGGTAGAAATGATGTAACTCCAATAGGTAATGCTTCACTAACCCACCAAAAAGCCATCAATATTGCAATAGCTGCAGTGTACGTCACTTCAGGTTTTCCAGGTTGCAGATCTACAAAGAAAATCATTCCAAAGAAAATTAATAATCCAAGGATAATTAATTTCATATTAATTACTGTTTTTTGTTCTAAAGTTGCCATATATTAATTGAGTTTTTAATTAATTTCAATTTTATTCATGCTATAAATAAATCTATTGAAACTATGTAAATTTAATTATAATTAAATACTGTAATCTAATAACATCACTCCACAGCCATTTTACTCCATTTATCATTCACCGGAGCTTATTAAAAGCGAAGGTGAATTTCAGTCACCGAAACTTCATTAAAAGCGAAGGTGATTCATTTCGTAAGAAAAGTGTTTCGTTTTCAGAGGTAAGAAGTGGAATTTTTCTTTACAGTAATCTATTATAACCGCATTATAATGTAAATACTCCCCTATTCCATTACCTTGCCAGGCTTTATTTTCCAGGCTTTTAGATTTATTTATGAATATGCATTCAAATAAAATAATTGTTTGATTCTAATTATTGAATAAATCTTATTTTCTCTCGTTTAATGATTAACTTGCTCATATTGAGCAAATAAAATTGACTGCTATATAGAAAGTTTTGTATATTTAGATACTAAAATTGAACAGAATGAAGAAATCTAAAATTATTTTTTTGGTCTTACTACCAGTATCCATTGCCTTATTATTTCTACACATTAAATTATTTCCTGATAATATACCATTTATTCCAGGTCTGTTACTAATTGTAGATATAAGTATTTTGTTAACAGTTTTCTATAAAAAATACTATAATGTTTTTATTTTTCTAATACCCTTAATTATAATCTCATTAGTTTTAAGGAGATATAGAATGCCCGGTTGGCCTATTGTTATGGGATTTAGTTCAATGGTATCTGCATTCTGTTTTATTATTCTTGCAATAAAATCACTTTTTCAATTTAAGGATAACAGATTTTTAAAATGGTTTGGGTTTTTTATATGCATTGTGCTTTTTGCGTACTTCACCGGTTTTGTATTTAAAATGTTGCATTTCCCCGGAGGTACTCTTTTGCTATTTATAGGAACAACTCTTTTTGCATTTTCAGTAATTATGTTAATGTTTACATTACCACGCGCAAATTATATTAAGTGGAATATTATTGAAAGGAAATATTTCTACAGGATAATTATAATACCGCTGATATACCTGTTCATTTTAGCTTCTGTAATTAATGCCTTCCCTGATATATGGTGGAAAATAAGATCGCATAATTATGCTACTTCTAATTATTGGTATATGCAAAATTACGAATTAGAAGAAAGGGATGGATTAAGATAATATCACCTATTACTTTTTTGACTTAAAATATTGATCAAACAACTGAAACATTAACTTTATATCACAAGGATATAAAAATATTTCATTTTCTTTAATCGTCATTAAATACTTACTATCAGGAGAAAAAACAGGCTTGTTTCCTATAAATTCCATTATTTTAAAATTATCATCTAAATGAAGTAGCCAGGTATCAGAATCATCATTTACAACAATAGCCATATATATGTCATCAGGAGAAAATGTTATATCTGAAAAAAGATTACCAATCAACGAAGTATTAAAAATGTAGTCTCTTCCTTCCTTTCTGCCAAAAACATTAG
>DAOVJU010000019.1 GCA_030632095.1 Chlorobiota bacterium | reverse complement strand
TTTTTGTCCCGATAAATTATATATTTCTATTTCAATTTCATTATTAATCATGTTATCGAGCTTTATGTTCACCAATCCATCACTTGGATTTGGATAAATTGAGATCAAATCATTTTGAATTTTTGTAAAACCCGGGGTTTGGCTCCCTGTTGTATCCGGAACCTGAATTTTTAAATCATCAATGGCCCAGCCCCAACTATTTAGATATTCATCGGCATATAATCTAAACCTTATCATAATAGTATCTTGTGGTGAAAAAGTATTCAATAAATCAACCTGGTGGGAAACATATAAATCCTCATTACCTGCATTGTTTTGATTATATGCACTTAACCACTGGCTGTCATATACTGCATCGTAACCATCTTCAACTGGAGTCCATGTAGCACCATTTTTTGAGGCTTCAACAACAACATAATCCCAGAAATTGTAATCACCAAACTCTGACAAATAATCGCCTGGTTCTACAATAGCAACATCTCTGTATTCGAGATAAGCAGAATCGCTTTTCAAAATCACAGGAACTGTTAAATACAAAACACATTCTTCGCTATCGTTATAATTATGTGCACTATGAATTGCATTGTTAGAAAAACCTGTTTCCAGCTTAATTAATAAACCTTCCCCTGAAAAATCCCCTTCACTGTTCTCAAAATCAGTTTCGTATTGAGCTTGCGGTTGCTTATAATTTATTATGAATGTTGATCCATGTCCGGAATAATAGGCTTTATTGTCCTTAAATGCTTTGGCAAACACTTTAGCATTAGTAATGTCTTCTTCAATTTCAAATATCAAAGTTTGCTCTTCCGGAGCAGCATTATTCCCGTAAGTATAAACATGTTCATTATTTAAATAAATTTGAGTTGAATCATATATATCCCTTAAGTTAATATTGACTGAAATTGAAGGATTATCACCAATTACCTGGCCGAAACCAGTGATGATTGGTGATAAAGTAACAAGGGGTGGTTCATATCCTGTTAATTCAGAAATGGTAGCTGTCCAGATTCCCCGCCCGTGAGTTGCAAATACAACCTGGTTATTTACTATTTGCATTTGCCATATTGACACAGCGGGTAATCCGTTTTCTACAAAAGCCCATGTTTGCCCGTTATCAACTGATTCAAAGAGGCCAATATCAGTTCCTGCCCAAATAATACTTGTGTCGTAAGGCATAACCAGTAAGCTATAAACAGCCACATTAGGGAATCCTGTACTTGTACTGTTTTCATCATATCCGGAAATGTCTTCCCACGATTCCCCGTAATTGTATGTTCTCAATATTTTTGGCTGATTATAAATTGAAAACAATGCAAAGGCTTCTGCCTCATTTTCAGGATGTGTTTCCAATCCTGTTAACCTTCCCAATGCAGCATAATTATTAACTTCTTCGAAAGTAATTCCGCTATTTGTTGATAAAAATACATGATCCATAGAGCTCATATAACTTCCTGCCCAAATAATTTGCGGATTTGCTAATGAAACACTTATATCTGCACTATTGCACATATTCCATCCTTCATCTATGTAAGTCATATTCCAATATTCAGCAAAATTATCCGTACGTCCAATTCCGTCAGAAGTAACCGTAAAAATTAATTCCGGATCACTTTTTGAGCCGGCTAATCGGGAAATAAACGGGCCGCTTCCCGTTAAACCACTTGTGGCATCTTCTCCTGACTGGCCTCCATCTGTAGTCCTTCCAAATGAGTTATATTGAGAACTGACAATAATTTTCAAGGGATCGTTATAATGCCAGATACATTCAAATCCGTCACCACCAGATGCAAAAATCCAATTAGTACTTGCATCAGGCCCTTCGGGCGACAACCATGTTCCATTATCTTGTGTCCCGCCAATATATGTTGACATCCATGGACATTTATCCATACCATAAAACTGCGATGTATTATAACTCATACCTGCCATTGTCCAGGTATTGTTTGCAAATCCGGGGTTGGATCCATAATCAGAAACAAAAACACCTCCATCACTACCTATTAATAATCTAAACTCTTCATTTTCGTCAGCTAAAATGGTAGTTATAAAATGATGATCAACATGTACATTAGAATTTTTACCATCTATTTGATAGTAAGCATCTGTAAGATGTTCAGTATTCTTTACAATTTCTGAACTACTCCCACCGCTAATACCTGATATTGTTATTTTCCAGAGGTTAATTCCGCCTACAAACACAATGCTGTCGTGAAATGGATTAACTGCAATTGTATTGTCGTACCATCCTTGCTGTCCAAGCCATGAGAAATGATCTCCGGTATGCTCTTCAACCAAATCCCAGTTTTCACCGGCATTAAGAGAAATATATAAAGCAGAAGTATTGGTTGAGTTGGTTTTTTCGGCTGAAGCGTATAATATTGAGGTATTATTGTTAGCAACAGCTAATTCTAACCGGTCAAAATTTTCAAAGCCCGAATTGTAAGCTGTCCATGTTAAACCAGCATTAGTTGATTTCAAAATACCGGTATATCTGCTTGATGCATACAAGATATTGAAATCACCAGTTGTTGCAATAAGGTCTTGAATCCAACCTTCATTATTCTCCTGGTAAACCGTATCCCATGTGGTACCTCCATCATCAGTTCTATAAATTGAAGCATATGGAATTGCACATGCCACAACGATATTTTCATCTGCCGGATCAACAATTAACCTGTTAACGGATTGAAAATTCTCATTATTTGTACTTTCTAATAGATCCCATGTTAAACCTCTGTTA
Organism: Chlorobiota bacterium; assembly: GCA_030632095.1. Lineage (GTDB taxonomy): Bacteria > Bacteroidota > Bacteroidia > Bacteroidales > B39-G9 > JAADFW01. Next base: position 11,659 of record DAOVJU010000019.1, on the reverse strand, counting down.
ATTGATTTAAATATACCGCTGCCATCAATTCCATCAATATTCCTGAAACCACCTTCTCCCGTACCTGCATAAATTACATCATGATTTGATTCTGCCATAACCATAGACGAAATTGCAAGATTTGACATTTCAGGTGAGATGTTTTCCCAGCTCTCACCTGCATTTGTTGTTTTCCATATCCCACCACCAACAGCTCCGGCATACCAGGTATCTTTATCCGGATCGTCAGGATCTACAATAATGGTACGTGTTCTTCCCGGCACATTTCCCGGCCCTCTTTCTTCCCAGGCTATGTCTTTCGCATTTGACAACCTGCCTGATTTCTTTGCTTTCTGTAATTCCTTATACCGGTAATTTGTTGGATATCCGGGTTTTTCTTCTCCTTCGCCGGTCCTGATAGCATTATGAAATTCAAAAAATTTATCCGGTTGGTCAAATTTATGTTTCTTAGTTACGAAATTGTACTTTTTAATACTTTGACCATTTTCTTTATGTTCCTTCAATTGAAATTGAAAAATGAACGCTATTCCGGCAATTAATATAATTGCATAATAAATAAGGTGTTTTTTCATCTTAATAATGTTTAATAAGTAATCATATAATTATCAGTTTTGTCACCCTAATTATCAGGGAGTTGCAAAGGTTTCTCGTTTTTAATGTATATAGATTCTATATAATTTAATATTGAATTAGATTAATAATTGATTATTTTATAGTTTTCGAAAATAACATAAGGAAGCTGAACAAAAGAAAATTATAATAGTTTTTTTAGTGTATTGCGAAGTTATTAATATTTAGCTTAATAAAAAAAGATGAAAAAAATGAAGCAGGTTAATTCCTCATTAAAATCTTTTGCATATCTGTTCAAGCTTATTTATATTTATTAGACTTAATCAGAATAATGAGATGAAATTTCGGCCTTTAATCTTTCTTTTCTTTTTTACATTTCAAAACTCATTTTACCAATGGTATAATTTGGGATTAAATGATAAATCAATTACTGAAATTAAGGCTGAAATTTCAATTCAAATTTATTCACAAGATGGAATATTATTAAAAAGCAATAATATAGGATCAGGCAATTTATATTCCTTAAATGTTAGCAAATATCCACCAGGAATTTACTATTACACAATTGAATCTATTAGGCAAAAGATAAGTGGAAAATTTTTGAAAGTGGAATAAATTCCCTCTGTTCTTCGGAGAGAGGTTAAGGAAAAAAAAATTAACCATGGATTTTAACACACGACTAAAAAATTATTTCTGAATATTCTCCAAAGCAAAATCAATCCTTTTTACCAGTTCATCCCTTCCTATCATTTCTATTATAGTGAACAAATCGGGCCCTTTACTACTACCAACTATTGCTAAACGTAAAGCATTCATTATCTGGCCTGTTCCAAGTTCATTTTTTTCGATGTACTTAAAGACAATATCATGAGCTGTAGATGCATTAAAATCACTTAATGAAAGCAATAATTCTTTAATATCCTGCATTATTCCCGGAGTATTATTTTTCCATCTCTTCTTCACGGTTTTTTTATCAAATTCACTTGGAGCACGGAAAAAGAAATGAGCCTGATCCCAAAGTTCTGAAACAAAATTTACGCGTTCTTTTAATAATCCACAGACTTTTGAAACATATTCTTTATCAGCTTCAATATCTCTAATCTTTAGTTCATATTGGAATAAATCAGCAAGTTCATCGTCATTTCTGTTTACCAGGTAATAATGATTATACCATTTTGCCTTTTCAGGATCAAATTTAGAACCCGACTTCCCAACGCGTTCAAACCTAAAGGCTTCTGTTAACTCATTTAAAGTAAATATTTCTTGTTCCGTTCCCGGATTCCATCCAAGAAAAGCAAGCATATTAATAAAAGCATCTGCAAAATAACCAGATTCGCGATAACCTGATGAAATTTCACCTTCCGGTGATTTCCACTCCAACGGGAATACCGGAAACCCCATTTTATCACCATCACGTTTACTAAGTTTCCCATTACCATTTGGTTTTAAAAGTAATGGTAAGTGTGCAAATTCGGGCATGCTATTCTCCCATTCAAATGCTTTATAAAGCAATACATGCAAAGGTAACGATGGTAACCATTCTTCACCACGGATCACATGTGAGATTTCCATTAAATGATCATCTACAATATTTGCCAGATGATAAGTTGGCATTCCATCTGATTTAAATAAAACCTTGTCATCCAAAGTGTTTGTATTTACAACCACATCACCCCGGATTATATCATGCATTTCCAATTCATAATTCTGTGGCATTTTAAATCGGATAACATATGGTTCACCCGATTTGAGCCTTTTTTCAACTTCATCTTTTGACAGCGAAACTGAATTTCTCATCTTTAACCGGGTATCGAAATCGTAAGTGAAAGTTTTTTTCTTCTCTTCACATTCTTTCCTGGCAATATCCAGTTCTTCAGGGGTATCAAATGCATAGTAAGCATTTTCACTATCAATAAGTTGATCAGCATATTGTTTGTAAATATTTTTTCGCTCCGATTGTTTATAAGGACCATATTCACCACCAACATTAATTCCCTCATCATAATTCAGCCCACACCATTTTAACGATTCAATAATATAATTTTCTGCACCTTCCACATATCGGGTTTGGTCAGTATCTTCAATGCGAAGAATAAATTTCCCGTTGTTTTTTTTCGCAAACAAATAATTAAATAAGGCAGTCCTAACTCCACCAATATGTAATGGCCCGGTCGGGCTTGGGGCAAATCGTACGCGTACTTTTTTTTCACTCATGACTAATTATTTTTTCGCAAATATAAACGAATGATAATTAGGATTAATAATATTTAGACTGTAAAAAAGACAAATAATATATTTCGGTTTTTTTGATACTTTTGTGATATGGGAATTTCTGACAAATATAAGGAATGGTTCTATCAATCAGATTATGATTATGAAACCGCAATTGATATGTTTAAATCGGGGAGAAACATATATTGTATTTTTATGTGTCATTTATGTTTGGAAAAAGCTCTAAAAGGGTTATATCTTAAGCGGACAGGAGAATTTCCAATAAAATCACACAGCTTAGTCTATTTTGTTGATAAGATGGAATTAAAACTTAGTGAATCATATTATGAGTTTTTATTTATGTTAAACAAAATTTCTGTTCCAACAAGGTACCCTGATGATTTAAGAAAATTAACTTTAACATACACTATGGAAAGGACGGAAAATATTTTAAGTCAATCAAAGGAGGTACAGGAATGGATAAAGAAACAATAAATAGTTTGATATTATATTTGAAACAATCACTCATGGAAAATGGTGTGAATGTTGATTCCATTGCATTATTCGGCTCGGCTATGACGGGTAGAATAGATGAAGGTAGTGATGTTGATATAATTGTTATATCTTCTGATTTTAATGACCTAGATATTTTTGAACGTGCAAAATTAACAATGAGGCCAGAAACAGATACACAAAGAAGATTTAGAGTCCCAATGGATATTCTTAATTTATCCCCGGATGAGTATAAAAATTCAACAATGGGTTTGTTTTATCAAAGTGAGATTGTTGCCTGACTATTTTTGCAGTCTTAATTGCAAAAAATGAATTTCGACACATTATATAAAAAAGCGCTTGACCTTGAATTTCTGAGCCTGGAAGAAGGATTACATTTATATGAAAAAGCTCCTGTTTCTGAGTTGATTCTTGTAGCAAACGAACTTAGAAAAAAACATAAACCTGATAGAGTTGTGACATGGATAATTGACAGGAACGTGAATATCACTAACATTTGCATTTCACGATGCCAGTTTTGCAATTTTTATCGCAAAGAAGGTGATCCGGGAACTTATATTACATCAATTGAAGAATACAAGCATAAAATTGAAGAATTACTTGCCCACGGTGGCGAACAGCTTTTATTGCAGGGCGGCCATCATCCAAAATTAGGATTACAATATTACACGGATTTATTCAAAGAACTTAAATCGTATTATCCAAATGTAAAGCTTCATGCTCTTGGCCCACCGGAAATAGTTCATATTGCAAGATTAGAAAAAAAATCTTATCAGTATATCCTTAAAAAATTGCGTGAAGCCGGACTTGATAGTCTTCCCGGAGCAGGTGCTGAAATTTTGGCCGATAGAGTTCGTAAACTAATTTCCCGTGGAAAATGCAGTGCCCTTCAATGGCTTAATGTGATGCGTGAAGCACATAAACTGGATATTCTTACATCGGCAACAATGATGTTTGGCCATGTTGAAACCAAAGAAGAACGTATACAACATTTAATAAATATCAGGCAGGTGCAATCTGAAAAACCAGCTAACTCATATGGTTTTAAGGCTTTTATTCCCTGGCCATTTCAGGATGAGGGAACTGAATTGCGTGATGACAAAGGAATTATTAATACTACAAATGCTGAAGAATATATCAGAACAATTGCTATTAGCAGGATTATGCTACCAAATGTTGAAAACATCCAGGCATCATGGTTAACAATTGGAAAAGATATTGCACAAATATGTTTGCATGCCGGTGCAAATGATTTTGGTTCAATTATGATTGAAGAAAACGTTGTTTCGGCTGCAGGAGCATCTTATACATTTAATGCCGAAGGAATTCAAAAGGCAATAATTGAAGCAGGGCTTAAACCACAATTAAGAAATCAGAAATATGAATATATTAATCTTCCAAAGGTATTAACCTGAGTTCGATATAAAATTTGTTATTTCCCTTGCATATTCTTAACCCTTGTATCACATTAAATTTTTAAGTCTGTACATTATTGCGTATCTTTGAAGGTACGCAAAATAATTAATTATGAGAACTACAAGTGCAACCGAATTACGAAAAAATATGAAGTTTGAATTAGATAAGGTTTCAAATGAAAAGGAAACTATTATAATACACAGAGCCTCTACAGAAGATGTGGTCATGATTCCATTATCAGAGTGGAATAGTTGGATTGAAACGAAATATCTGCTTTCTTCTAAAAACAATATAAATCATTTATATAAAAGCATTAATGAGGCAGAATCAGGAGAAACAACAGAATTAGACATTTCTAAATTATGGTAATCCACTTTACAAATGAGGCTTTAAAAGATATAAAATATTGGAAGAGGGTAAATAATATAACGATACAGAAAAGAATATCAATGTTATTGGAAGAAATAGCAAAACATCAATATGAAGGTATTGGTAATCCAGAACAATTGAAACATCAACTTAGCGGTTATTGGAGTAGAAGAATAAATAAGGAACACAGGATTATATATAAAGTTATGGAAGAAAGAGTAAATGTTATTTCGTTAAGGTTTCATTACTAATAACTTCATCTCTAATAATACAAAACAGAAATATGAAGAACAATAACAAAAATTTCTGTAAATATCTCATCATTACCAAACTTTTCATAGTTTAAGACTTTTTGCAATAATGTTTCAAAAGCTGCTAAATAACACCTAATAATTCATAATAAAAATCATATTTTTAAGAGTATTTAATAGTAATTTTGTCTATTGAAATTTCATTTAAAACAAACAAAATTATGGCAAGTTTTACAAAAGAAGATGCCCTGGAATATCATTTTAAAGGGCGTCCCGGAAAAATAGAAGTAATTCCTACTAAACCACATTCTACTCAAAGAGACTTATCGCTGGCATATTCGCCAGGAGTTGCTGACCCCTGTCTTGAAATTGAGAAAAACCCCGAAGATGTTTATAAATATACAGCAAAAGGTAATCTGGTTGCTGTTATATCTAACGGGACTGCAGTTTTGGGCCTCGGAAATATTGGTGCAGAAGCTGGTAAACCTGTAATGGAAGGGAAAGGTTTATTGTTTAAAATTAATGCTGACATAGATGTTTTTGATATTGAAGTTGACCTGACAGATATAGATAAGTTTGTTGAAACAGTTATTGCCATTTCTCCAACCTTTGGAGGAATTAATTTAGAAGATATTAAAGCACCTGAATGTTTTGAAATTGAAAGAAGAATAATTGAGAAATTAGACATCCCTGTTATGCATGATGATCAGCATGGTACGGCAATAATTTCTGCAGCAGGTTTAATTAATTCACTTGAAATAATAGGAAAGAAAATTGAAGATATTAAAGTAGTAGTTAATGGGGCCGGAGCTTCTGCTATCTCATGTTCTAAGCTTTACATTGCTTTAGGAGTTAAGCTTGGAAATATTGTAATGGTTGATAGTAAAGGTGTTATCAGGAAAGACAGAACTGATTTGAACGAATCAAAAAGAGCTTTTGCCACTGAAAGGGATTTACATACTCTGGCTAATGCTGTGAAAGATGCCGATGTTTTTCTTGGCCTTTCTGTAGCTGGTGTTTTTAAAAAGGAAATGCTTAAAAGCATGGCTCCAAATCCAATTGTATTTGCTATGGCTAACCCAAATCCCGAAATTTCTTATGAAGATGCAATGTCAACCAGGGATGATTTGATTTTTGCTACAGGGCGTTCAGATTACCCAAACCAGGTAAACAATGTATTAGGGTTTCCATTTATTTTTAGAGGAGCCTTGGATGTTGGTGCACGAAAGATCAATGAAGAAATGAAGAAAGCTGCAGTTTATGCTCTTTCGAAGCTTGCTAAAGAAGATGTCCCTGAACAAGTTAATATAGCATACAAAAAAAGAAATATTGTATTTGGCAGAGAATATATTATTCCCAAACCTCTTGACCCGAGATTAATTACTGAAGTAGCACCTGCTGTGGCAAAAGCTGCAATGGATTCAGGAGTAGCTCGCAATCCAATTAAAGACTGGGATGCTTATAAAGATGACTTGAGACGCAGAATGGGTATTGATAATCAGTTAATAAGAGTAATTTCAAATAAAGCAAAATCTAATCCTAAAAGAGTACTTTATGGCGAAGCTGAACATTTTAAAGTACTTAAAACAGCTCTGACAGTTAGGAAAAATGGTATTGCTGAACCAATTTTGTTAGGAAATTACGAAGTTATAAAAGCAGCAATAAAAAAGTATTCATTGGACATTGATGATCTGGAAATTATAGATATTCGTTGTGATGCTGAATCAAAAATACGAAATGAATTTGCAAAAATATTTTTTGAAAAGCGTCAGCGAAAAGGAATGACATACGAAGAAGCACGAAAATTGATGCTAAACCAGAACTATTTTGGCCCAATGATGGTTGAAACCGGAAGAGCCGATGCATTTCTTTCCGGTATATCAGGTAAATACTCTGATTTTATCAGGCCTGCTGTGCAAGTAGTTGGTACTGATCCTGATTTCGATCATATTGCCGGTATGTATATAATGATGACTAAAAGAGGGCCGTATTTTTTCTCAGACACTTCAGTTAACAGGCATCCAACATCAGAAATACTGGTTGAAACTACTTTACTAACAGCTGCAAAAGTCAGGGAATTTAATATTGAACCTAAAATTGCACTTGTCTCTTATGCTAACTTCGGTTCAATAAGAGATGGTTCTCCAAAAGTGGTTAGGGAAGCAGTTAAAATTTTACATGAAAAATATCCCGATTTAATTGTTGATGGAGAAATGCAGGCTAATTTTGCCATTAATAAAGAAATGCGTAAAAATAAGTTTCCTTTTTCAAAATTAGCGGACCATGATGTCAATACTATTATTTTCCCAAATCTTAATTCGGGAAATATTGCTTATAAATTGATCCAGGAATTAGAAATGGCTGAAATTATCGGACCAATTTTGATGGGTATTAAAAAACCAATTCATATTGTCCCGCTTGATAGTTCAGTTAGAGAAATGATACACATGACAACAGTTGCAGTTGTTGATGCCCAGCAATTAGAAGAAACTAAGAAGTAATTGCAATATATTTATATCTAACATTAAGTATTACTCCCAAATAAAACCCCTTATTTGAAGAAAATAAGGGGTTTTATTTTCATATTTATTAGTATTATTTTTTCTTATTTTAGCCCTTGAATAGTTATTGTTTTTCATCTTATAATAATTTATGATGCTTTTACAATTATTTAATAAAAAGAATATCATTTTCACAGCAATTTTAGTGCTTTTTAATTCCTGCATTTTCTTAAAGCCGGTTGAAATTAAAAACATTGAAAAAATTCACATTGTTAAGCTTTCTGTAACTTCTGCTAAACTCAATCTTCATCTTATTATTGATAACCCAAATATTGTTAAAATCACTATTGCTGATATTGATCTTGATGTTTTAATTGAAAACGAGCGTATAGGAACTATTCAGGAAATAGATGAAATAGAGATACAGGCAAAATCAGGAGAAAACGTAATTGTAAAACTTAATGTTAGTTTTTCAAATGTTTTTAGCAAAGCATTGCGCATTGTTAAACTTTTATCGAAACCTGATGTAAAAATTAAACTTAAAGGAACAATTACTACAAAATCATTTTTATTTACTAAAACCATAAATATTGACGAAGAAGATATTGTATCGCTTTTCAAAAATTGATTAATCTTTTATGTTATTATTTCAAAAAGTTATAAAAAATAACTAAATTAGGATGTTACGTCATGCTGGTGTAATGATTTGATATAACAATTTTATATTCATGAATAATATAATTGTTCCTGTTGATTTTTCTGATGATTCATTAAATGCCCTTGACCATGCAATATTAATTGCTAATAAACTGGGAAAAAATATAACTATGCTGCATGTTAAAAGGAAAAAAGCATATTATAAAAATAAACTGGGAATGGAATCTTTTGATATTGGAGATGATGATCATGCTATTGCTTACCTGGATGAGATTACCGAAAAAGTAAAAGATAATATTGAAAATCAAATTGACTATAAATTAAGAAAGGGAAAAATATTCCAGGAGGTAATAAATCAGGCAAAATATACTGATGCACATATGATTGTTATGGGAACACATGGAATTTCAGGATTTGAAGGAAGATGGATTGGAAGCAATGCATATCGTGTTGTAAGTAATTCACCATGTCCTGTTGTAACTATCAGGATGGATTATATGCTAAAAGGATTTAATAAAATAGTTATCCCTATTGATACCTCTGATGAAACCAGGCAAAAAGTACCCTTCCTGGTTGATTTTGCAAAAAAATTCGAAGCTGAGGTTTTCATTGCAAGTGTACGGGAAACAAATAAAAAAGCAGCAGTTGAAAAACTTGAATATTATACTAAACAGGCTGAAGAATATGTGAATAAAGTTAATCTTATATGTAACACTGAAACTCTTGTTGGTAGAAATTTATCAGAGATGGTTATTGAATATGCACTTAGCATTGGTGGCCAGCTTATTGGAATAATGACTGAAATTACTGAAAGCACAAGAAATATATGGCTTGGCCCATATGCCCAACAAATGGTTAATCATTCACCTGTTCCGGTAATAAGCTTCCAACCCTACTAATTTTGAATTTGTTTATTAACTTTACGTCTTTTTGAATATTTAGAAATTATTCACCACATGATGCAATATTTTTTACAGCCTTTATTGTTCTTTTTATTCATCTCGCTGGTATTATCGAACACTTTTTCCATCGCACAAAATACCGATATTTTTGAAGTTCTTGACAGTGCTGGTGAAAGTGGTAAAATTACCATTATCCAGGATTCTTCAGTATACAACATTATGCAGAAACAAATTCAGATAAATAAAAATAACAAAGGAATTCCAAATAGATACAGGATCCAGATATTTTCTTCATCAGGAAACAAAGCCCGAGAAAATGCCATAGAATTTAAGGAAGAATTTCTGGAAAATCATCCTGAATTCGAAAGGGCTGAAATATATCAGTTATACCAACCACCATTTTTTAAATTACGTGTTGGCAATTACAGGAATAAACATGAAGCATTGATTGTGTATAAAAATTTAGTTAAATACTATCCAAACTGTTATATAGTAAAAAGTAAAATTAATTTTCCGAAATTAATGGACGAATAAGTTCGTATAAAAAAAATCCAATACAACCAGTTTATCCAAATTATCATATAATGCAAATAGCTGAATTATGTAAACTTGCTAAACAAATCAGAAAAGATGTTATAAAAAGTTTAGCTGAAGCAGGATCAGGACACCTTGGCGGGTCTTTAGGTTTAGCTGATGTATTTACTGCTTTATATTTTCATGTCTTGAATCATGATCCAAAGAATCCTGAATGGGAAGAAAGAGACCGGTTAATACTTTCAATTGGCCATGTAGCCCCGGTTTTTTATGCTACATTAGCCAGGTCAGGTTATTTCGATCGCGAAGAATTATTTACATTGCGTAAATTAGGTTCTCGCCTGCAGGGACATCCGGGAAGGGAACACGGTTTACCGGGCATTGAACTATCTGCCGGATCACTTGGACAGGGTTTGTCTGTTGCTGTTGGCCTGGCAATAGGCGCTAAAATGGATAACAAAAAATGGCAGGTTTATTCAATTCATGGAGATGGGGAATTGCAGGAAGGTTCAATTTGGGAAGCTGCAATGAGTGCCTCACATTACAAGCTTGATAATCTTATCTCTCTGGTTGACCGTAATTATGTGCAAATAGATGGCAGAACATCTGATGTAATGGAAATTGAACCACTTGAGGAAAAATGGAAGTCATTTGGATGGAATGTTTTACAATGCAACGGAAATGATATTAAAGACCTGATTCACACATATGATAAGGCAAAGCAATTGAAAAAAAAAACCAACAGTAATTATTGCAAAAACCAGGATGGGAAAAGGAATTGCTTCAATTGAAGATGATTACCACTGGCATGGAAAACCACCAAAAAAAGAGCAAGTTGAACAATTCATAAAAGAACTAAATGGAAATTATAAATGATAGATATAAATTTAGAATTTAGACCTATAGACTTAATAGTAAGAAAGAAAAAACTCACATATCATAACTAATCACTCATAACTTAACCTGAAACCTGAAACCTGAAATCTAAATCAGTAAGCACATATCTCTCAATTTATTTTTGTCAATTATTAATTAAAAATATGCAAAATATTAAACACAAACCAACGCGGTTAGGATTTGGAGAAGGACTAAAAGAAATTGGAGGAATTAACAAAAATATTGTAGCGCTTGGTGCTGATATTACCACATCGGTAAATGTTAATTTATTTGCTGAGGCTTATCCTGAGCGATTTTTTTCATTGGGAATAGCTGAACAAAATATAATGGGAGTTGCAGCCGGATTGGCCTTAGCCGGGAAAATACCTTTTGTTTCAACCTATGGTGTTTTCTCAGCAATGAGAGCAACCGACCAGGTTAGGATTTCAGTTTGCTATAATGAATTACCGGTAAAAATTGGTGGCGCTCATGCGGGAATTTCTGTTGGCCCTGACGGAGCAACACATCAAGCTTTAGAGGATATTGCTATTATGCGGGTTTTACCTCATATGACTGTTCTTTCTCCATGCGATGCAACACAGGCGAATCTCGCAGTTAAAGCGGCCGTAGAGCAAGTTCCCGGACCATGTTATATTCGTTTTGGACGGGAAGCAGTTCCGGATTATACATCTCCTGATCTGGATTTTAAAGTTGGTAAAGGACAGGTCTTTATGGAAGGAAGCGATGTAAGTATTATTGCTACCGGACACTTAACTTTTGAAGCGCTGGAAGCAGCAAAAATTATGGAAACAAAAGGGATTAATGCCAGGGTAATAAATATTCACACTATTAAACCAAT
>DAOVJU010000288.1 GCA_030632095.1 Chlorobiota bacterium | reverse complement strand
TTCAATTTCTTTTCCTATAACATTATAAAACCTAAGCTCTGCAATTTTGTTTTCTTCAAAAGCATATTCAAAATTTGTATATTCCAGGGCAGGATTAGGATATGGTTTTGAAAAATGGAAATTTGAACTACTTAAAAGATCTTGTACATCAACAGTGCCCGCCTGAAAAACAACCACAACAAATGATGTATCTTCAGTATTTTTGTCGTTACAAAAAACATAGGTAATTATAGTTTGTCCTTCGTTCCCTGCCGGTGTATAATCGCCATGAAACGATTCTTCAACTGAACTTGCCGGAATAGTTAATGGATTGCTTTCCGTTGTCAGTGGCGGATAACAATTTGGCCCCCAGCAAAATGTATTCATAGTACCATTTATAACTGTAGTTTCTGTCTTTCTAACAAACACATCCAGGGGTGTTGTGTTTGTATTTTCTACATAAACATGTGCTTCCAGCGTAACTTCAACAGCAGTTGCACTTGTTATAAAGAGTGTATCGTTTGTTACGTTTTCTCCTTCAGGGGTTGTAAGCACAAAAGAACTTTGTGCAAAATAGGAATTAAAAAATACCAGGATTGAGAATAGAATAAGTATAAATATTTTCATAGTATATTGAATTATAAATGTGAAACAGCAAACAAAGGCACAAAAACCAAACCAAAGCGTTTTGTTTAAATATCTTTTTTAAGACAGTTTGAATTTTAAAAAGGGCGCTAACCGGCGCCCCGTATTAATGATTTTAACTTTTATCTGACAATAGCGATACACTTTTTAATAACATCTCTGTTTGAAGTGATATTTATGAAATAAATTCCTCCGGTTAATTTAGAAATATTAATAGTATTCGAAGGCCTGTATTCAGATAATACAAGACTACCCAGTGAGTTATATATCTCAACTTTATCAACAGCATTATTGGACGAAATAAATAATGCATCTTTTGCCGGATTTGGATAAATTGTTATTCTGGTGATTTCAATATCATCTATACCAGTATCTGTTAACGTTACTGTTACTGTCCATTCTGCTTCATCAACATTTTCAGCAGTAACAATATAAGTTACCGTTTCGGTGAAATCATTAGTTGTAATACCACTAACCTGGTCTACACCATTAACTGCAATAGATGCAAATTCAGAAATGGTAAACATTGCTACCAGGCTTGTAACATCTACAGTATCTGGTATTTCAACATTGATTGTGTGTAGGGAACTGTTGACAGAAGCATCTTCTGTTTGTCCGGGAAGGCTGTATGTTAATATGTCATTTTCTACTGATACAGGCTCTGTAACACAAAACTCAACACTTAATTGAAACGTAAAATCATCCCCCTGAATTTCAAGCAGAGTAAATCCATTCCATGTAATTTCTATACTCCCAGTCACCCCTCCATAACTCATACCATCTCCATATTCATCCATAATAGTAAAAACATAGCAGGAATCAGGCTCAAGACACAAGTTACTTAAATAATGATGTTGTGCTAAACTGTAGGTATCTCCTTCAGCAATAATTTCTCCATTTAAAGTAATTTCCCAGCTTGTTTCTGTTGGATAATTATCGGTATATAAATCCATGTCAATTTCAGCTCCATCTGAATTAATATTGAACTCAGACTCTACGATATCATTAGAAGTATCTTCATCTGCCTGACCATTCGGATTTGCCAAAACGGCTTTCCAGGTATAATCCCCGTCAGGAATATCAGCTATTTCTGTTAAAACAATTTCTTCATAATAATATTGTCCCAAATTACCGGTCCAACTGAAAGTGTTATTTTCGACATCATTTAAATAAGAAACGATATCAACAGAAGTTAAATTCTCGGTACCATAATTCTGAAGTTTAATGACAGGTGTAATTGAACTGCTACAATAAGAACCTATTGGTTGTGAATAATCTAGAATTTTAGCATCATAAGTATTTGTGCTAGGTTCTGGACAACCTTGCGCAGCTTCGTAATGCGCCTCAGTGCTTATTTGGCCATTTTCTGTGACCATCCTGTCTGGACAAATCATGTAAATGGTTGGCCAGTAACCAATTGAATAATCTATGGTTACCTGGTTATTATTTGGGGCCACAGTTGGAATAATAGGATAAGGTGTTCCTGTAACCCAGTCACCCTGCGAACCGGAACCACCATTAAGCTGGGCAATTGTACCTTCATCTCCTTCGATAAAAAATACCATTACATCGTCGGTAGTATTTTCGCTTACATTTGAATAACCTGCAGGGCCATGATTAATATAAAGCTCTTCTAAAGCACCGCTGATATGGTAACTCCAGCATGGTGGACACCAAACAGCAGAAAAATCAATAATAACGGTATATCCGTCATCTAAATAAGCATACAAATTATGTTCGGTTCCATCAAGGTCAATCATACTCCAATCTGGAGCAAAACTACCATTAGGTAATTGTGAAAATGAACCAATAAAAATGAACAAAGAGAAAATAAATAAAGTAATTTTTTTCATAATGAAATATGGTTTAATTTGTTAGTAAATAATCAACCGGTATTTTTTTTTGCAATATAATACACAATTTTTTAATTTTTTATAATAATAGCCGAAATTACAATGATTTTAACTTAGTGATGGAACTATGTACATATTAAAAACATATAGTTATTTACATCTAAAACTTAATAATTCTTTAAAGTATTGCATTTAACCTTAATGGGAAGAAATTTATATTTTACTCAATTTTATATCTTTGCTTAATTTTTTAATAGTTTGGAGGCTATTGTTTATGAAAAAAGTAATATTTATAAATCTTTTCCTTTTTATAATTCATTTTAGTTTCGGACAAAGTCAACGCACCATATTACTTGAGAACTTTGTTCAGGCATCTTGTCAATACAGTAGGATTTATAATCAGGAAATAAAGAATTATCTTGATACAACAATACTTCCGGTAATTATGATTAATTATCATATGCCCATTCCGGGTGAAGATATTATGTATGAACAAAATCCGGAGGATGTTGATACCCGGATGGAGTATTATAATGTTTATCAAACCCCGGTGTCAATAATTGACGGGAATTATTTTCATGGAGGGCCAATAGGGTCTTATTTTCATGGAATCTATGGATGGACTTCAACAACAATGAATAACAGATCATTAATGGAGTCTCCTTTTGAGATTTCTGTGAATCATGAATTTAGTGATAATCTAACAGAAATCAATATACAAATATCCGTAAAGGTAACCGAAGGCATTGATGGAGATTTTGATATGAACATTGTTGTTTTAGAAAAGCAAATTGAGTTTGAATATCCACCAGGCACTAATGGAGAGTACATATTTTTTAATGTAATGAAAGACTTTCCATTTGAAGCAAATACAGTTGAATTGGAAAACTCATACAATGCAGGTGATTCAATGTCATATAGTTCTTCGTGGACAATTGAAAATATTTATGAAAAGGAGATGATTAGTGTTGTTGCATTTATTCAGGAAAACACTACAAAAGAAGTGATGCAGTCGGGAATAAGTCATGCTAAAGCTATTTATGAAAATGATGTAGAAATACTTTCAGTAACAGAACCAACAAAGGAATATTGTAATGATCCGGTTTACCATTCTGTTTCTCCGGTTGTTAGAATAAGAAACAGGGGAAGCAAAATAATTGATAGTTTAATAGTGTATAGCCAGATTAATAATGAACCAATTGATACAAGTAATTTCTCGTTGAGTTTAGGGTTTTTTAAAACAAAGGAATTGATATTTGATAATATTGAATACAGTGGTTC
The DNA here is from genome assembly GCA_030632095.1 of Chlorobiota bacterium. Classification (GTDB taxonomy): domain Bacteria; phylum Bacteroidota; class Bacteroidia; order Bacteroidales; family B39-G9; genus JAADFW01. Next base: position 1,533 of record DAOVJU010000288.1, on the reverse strand, counting down.
TCCGCCAGATACAATAAAATTTGAAATGGATTTACCAAATGTTGATTCTGAAGCCGATATATTAAATAATTCTCAATCCGTTATATTTGATACTATACCTGATATTATTACACCTATTTTATATTTTTATTTACAACCAGACAATTATGGATCAGAAACAACGTGGAATTTAACGAATGACAATGGAGATGTTTTATATTCCGGTGGGCCATATGAAGATCAAAATACAACTTTAATACAGGATACTTTTAATTTAACCCCTAAGGGATGTTATTATTTTACTATATATGACTCATATGGTGACGGGATAAATACGGATTATGGTGAAGGATATTATTTAATTATTAGTAATCTTAATGACACCATTGCATGTGGCGGTAACTTTAAAAGCCTTAGTGAATATCATTTCAAAACATATAAGAATCCTCCAATACCTGCTTTTGATCCCATGAATGGAGAAGTAAATGTTTCGGTTGAAGATAAAGTTTATATAAGATTTAATGAAAAAATAAGATTTTTAGACAATACAATATTGGGTGATCCGGACACGATGTTTATTTTAAGAAAAAATAATGAATATGGAGATGATGTTATTGTAAACTTTATTGATTCTCTAGACAGGACAATTTATTTTAATGACGATCTTGAATACTGGACAACTTATTACCTTGCTTTTAAAGAAGGCCTTGAAGATTATTATGATAATCCAATTCCACCACAAAGTATAATTTTCAGGACCCGGGCCGAAGTTCTTGATGTAAGATCAGGAAATAATGAAAAATCAATTTTAATATCGCCAAATCCTGCAAAAGAGTATTTAAATATTGAAATAATAAGCCAGGATTTTAAACCCGGGGAAATAATAATAATAAACCAATATGGACAAATCATTGACAGGATGGCCATAAACAAAACTCAACGCAGACATTGCCTGGATTTAAAAATGCTTAGTTCAGGTATTTACTTTTTGCAAATAAAATCAAACAGGCAGGTTATAAATCATAAAATTATTAAAATTTAATTCCGGGTTTACTAATCTGGTTTTGTATCATTTTTGTATAGATTAAACATTATGTTGTATTAATTATGTATTGGTGAATTAATATGGCTTTTTCATAACTAATTATAATTTTGTTCAAAAAAATTAAACAGTTAGAAATTAATGTAAACCTTTAAAATGTCTATAACATGAAAAACCTATTAATCTTTATCTTTTTGGTTTTAACCACAACTGCATTTTCACAGCTTGGCAGCCATATACCTGCGGTTGATGTTAAAACGCTTGAAATGAAAACTGTAAATACATCTACTTTTAAAAATAACGGGAAACCAATTGTATTAAGTTTTTGGGCAACCTGGTGCAAACCTTGTGTTCAGGAATTATCGGTTATTGCTGAGGAATATGAAGACTGGCAAGACGAAACAGGAGTAAAGCTAATAGCTGTTTCAATCGACAATTCCAGGAGTACTTCACGTGTTGCTCCTTTTATTTATGGAAAAGGTTGGGAGTACGACATATATCTTGATCAGAAC
>DAOVJU010000407.1 GCA_030632095.1 Chlorobiota bacterium | reverse complement strand
TTTGTGATTTGTGATTTGTTTTTTTGTCTGCAGTTTCGTTGTGTTAGGTATATGGTATATGAAATTATAAGTTTGGAAAGATAAAAAAAATAGTATGAATCCTTGCTGAAGGACAATGTGTTTTAAAATAAGAAAGGATTTTATGTCAAATGTCAGAAGTCAAAAGTATGAAGTCAAATGTTTGGATTCAGGATTGAATTATATTTGTTTTAAATGAGAAAAGATATTTCAAATAGATTTTTAAAATTTGTAGTAAGAATTATTAAACTTGGAAAAATGATTATAAAGATTTAGTGTTTTGGCTAAGAGAAAATGATGTATTAGTTATTTTGGTAACAAAATTAGGTGCTACGTCAAAAAAATATAAAACATTTGACCTTTGACTTCTGATATTTGACATTTATAAAACTATGTCAGCTGTCAAAAATGTAAAATTCAATTTATAATCTTTTTTATATATGTGAAACGTCTTTAAGTCTTATGTCTATAAGTCTAATATCTAATCAAACAATTAACTTAAATCCTTTCCCATGCACATTAATAATTTCAATATTTTGATCTTCCCTGAGATGTTTTCTTAATTTAGTAATATAAACATCCATGCTTCTTGCGTTGAAGTATGTGTCATCATCCCAGATGGTTTTTAGTGCAAAATTGCGTTCTAAAACCTGGTTCTTGTTTTTGCACAATAAACGAAGCAATTCTGACTCTTTTGTTGTAAGTTTAATTTCTTTATCATCAAGTTTAAGTAATTGTTTATTGGGCTCAAAAACATATTTCCCCAGTTCAATGTTGTCAGGTATAATTCCCGATTCATTTTTCTTTGAACGTCGTAGTATGGCTTCAATTCTATAAAGCAATTCTTCCATGCTAAAAGGTTTTGTTATATAATCATCTGCCCCGATTTCAAATCCCTTTAAAACATCTTCTTTAAGTATTTTTGCTGTAAGAAAAATAATTGGTATCTCACTGTTAATAAGACGGATTTCCTGAGCTAATGTAAAACCATCTTTTATTGGCATCATTATATCCAGGACACAAATATCATATTCGTTGCTCATAAAAGCTGCATAACCTTTTTTCCCGTCGGTATATAATTCTGCCATGAAGTTTTTTGCTTTTAAATACTCACGTAAAAGTGAGCCGAGGTTTGCATCATCCTCAACCAGTAAAATCCTTGTTTTTTCCTTTGTCATTTTTATTAATATTTAATTTTTTGTGAAATTTTGTGCTTTGGTGCTGCGCCGTCGGCAAGCCTATGGCGGCCGATGGTTTTAGTGGCATTTTCTTTTCTTGACTTTTCGGAGTGAACTCAACTTTCAACTTTCAAACTATTTAGAGGAAGATATATTTCAAATTTACTACCTTTTTTAAGTTCACTCTCAACCTTTAATTTGCCCTGGTGTTCATCAATAATCTTCTTCACGTAACTTAACCCAAGACCAAATCCTTTTACATTATGTACATTTCCGGTATGCACACGATAGAATTTATCAAATATCCTGTTTAAGTTATCCTTACTTATTCCAATCCCGTTGTCTTCAATATAAAACACAATTTCGTTTTTGTGATTTTTTGTCCCAACAATAATATGAGGTTCATCGTAACAATATTTTATTGCATTATCCAATAAATTGAATAACACATTTGACAAGTGAACTTCATCAGCAACAATGACTGAATTTTCGGCATCCGGGTAAGTTACAATTCTTCCATTCCTGTTTTTTACCTGTAATTCAAAATTTGATGTAACAATTCCTACAAGCAAATTCAAGTCCAATTCAGCATATTTTAGTTTTATCTGGCCTTTTTCAAAAACTGCCATATGCAAAACTTTTTCAACCTGGTAACTTAATCTTTTTGTTTCATCTTCAATAACATGCGATATATGATCCATGCCCGGCCCTTCTTTTGATATACTTTTATCTCTGAGCATTTGCGATGCCAGGGAAATGGTGGAAATTGGAGTTTTCAATTCATGGGTCATGTTATTGATAAAGTCAGTTTTCATTTCAGATAATTTCTTTTGCCTGAAAATAATGTAAAATGTATAGCTAAACCCAAAGATTAATACTAATGTTAAAATTAAGGTTGATAAATTCATAAATCCCAGTGACAGGAAAATTGATTGTTTTTGCGTTGGAAAATAAAGCTGAAGATAATTTGTTGAGCCCATTAAATCATTTGGGAAGAGATTTCTTTTGAAAAGGAAACCTGAAGTTTTCGGATTAAATCCGGCCGTTTTAAAATTTAATTCTTTAACAGGATCTAACACAGCGTATTCATATTTAATGTTTATACCATGATTGCTAAATTCATTTCTAATAACCGAGTCTAAAAAAATTTCATCTAGGCGTTGTTCAATTCGCTGTGGTTGTAACATCATTTTTTGCAAAACACTATCAACGAAAGAAGCACGGTTTGCAGCATTGTTTTTAAACCTTGATTTTAATTTATTTATTTCGTTTAAATTATAATTAAACCCTTGCTTTCTTTTTCTTAAGTTAACAGGTTTTTTATTGCTATGTATTAAAGTATCGCCAGAAACAATTATTATATCTGTTTCTTCTCCATTGTTTGTTATGATATACTTGTTATTGTATGATATATTAATTTCTTTATCAATATTATAATAATTACCGGATTCGAACTGATTAACAAAAATGGTATCCTTGCCATACCAGTTTGCATTCCATTCCAAAGAATAAAACTGGTTATTTATTTGAAACATAACATCTTGCATTTCAAGTTTATAGATAACTTGAGAAAGTGCACGATTTACAAGCTGTATAAATTGCATTTCTTTAATTTCCAAAGCACGTCGTATCCAGAAAGACTGGATGACAATTAAAGAAATTAGTGCAATCGTCATTATTCCGGTAACCAGCCAAATTAATTTCTTATTCATAGTCCTACAAAGATAAATACAACAAGTTATTTAATATCACCTTTTTAACTTTCTTTAACATTGCTTACCATCTGTTAACACATACTTGATTTAGATTTGTTGTATAATAAGTGGCTATAAGAAAACGTCAATAACTGCGTTACGCTCACCCTGAAATCTAGTCATTTACAAAAGTAAACTTCCAGTTTTCAGGGCTCACAAGCCTTGTTCTTGGCGTTTTCTTAAGAGCCACATAAATTTTAAGTTGTTTAGATACACTAATTATTGTTAAACTAAAACCCCATCCTATGAAAAAAATCATACTCTCATTTAGCTTAGCGATAATCATATTAGTTTTCTTATCTGGTGGATTATTTGCACAAACAAAAGGAAAGGTTCATATAAAAATAACCGATGATGATAAGAAAATTGACACGGTAATTGAATTCAAAGACAATATTGATCCTGAGAAAATTAAATCAATAGTTTCAATGCTTGCGGGAGAAGATATTGATGTTGATATACATAAAAAGGGATACGATAAAATGCTATGGATATCAGATGATTTTGATTTTCATTACGATTTTGATTTTGACTTTGATTCATTATTTAAAGAATTTAATACCTTGAAATTTGATGACCTTTCCGATTCTATACTATTAAAACATGGTATTATTCGTGATAGTGCTGATAGTTTTATTTTTAAAGGCGATGATGAATTTGTGACGAAATGGCACTCAAACGACACAGTTAAAGGGAAAAACAAAAACCATCATAATTGAAATTGAAATAGACGATGATAGTGTTGATGAAAAATGAACGAGACAATTTGTTGACCTATGTTGTCTCTTAATCCCCTGAAGATAGGGGAGCTACCACACAATACACAAAAATGTTAATCTGTGTGTTGGATCCCTTCCGATAGCTATCGGAAAGGGAATAAAAGGGCGAGCAGGAAAAAATTATAAATTATAAATTAAACACATGCAGTAAACCCTGAAGACCATTAAAAGAAAAAGCATTTTAGTAGTCCGGTTCCTGATCGTATTTTTCTCCCGGAATAAGCAAAAACTATTTTGTAGGTCCCACCCTTAAAACCACTACTTTGATGCTTTTTTTTCTTTTTAGTGAACCGTTTTGGCTATTTTATATATATTTGATTTGAAAGATAATTTAATGTATTGAAAATCCGTTTCTGGTTACTAGCTGCTGGTTACTGGTTGTTACTCCTAATCTATT
>DAOVJU010000201.1 GCA_030632095.1 Chlorobiota bacterium | reverse complement strand
TCTTATTGAATTAATAGCCTTGCTTTTAAACTTATCCGGATTAAGTTTTAATGCATTTCTTAACAAGTGTAACTCGGTATTGTATAATAAAGTTCCATGGTGTAAAATCCTGTTTTTAAAAACATGTTCCGCATTACCCGATATTTTTTTGTCTCCAATAAAAAGATCATTTCTCTTGCTATAACTAACATTAACACCAAGTTCAATAAGCAGATTGTAAAACGGTTCGATATGCTTTTTAAAATCAATTAAGTTTTTTCCTTCTTTATTGACAATAAACGAAAAATTGATATTACCGCGATCATGGTAAACAGTACCGCCACCCGATAATCTTCTTATTACAGGGATAGTAGAATTAATTGTTTGTTTATAATTTATTTCGCTAAATGCATTTTGATGTTTTCCAATAATAATTGATGGATTATTTCGATAAAGTAAAAAGTAATTATTTGTTGCTTGTTTAAACAGATATTCTTCTGTTGCCAGATTGAAAAAAGGATTAAAAGAGTTTGATTGAAGAATGAACATTTATTTGCTTACCTGAATTTCTTTTACTTCTTTCTCCAAATTTTCGATTTCATTTTGCATTTTCATACTATTGGTAATATCAATTGATAAATTCAGGATTTTAACAGGATCTCCTTCATCATCAAAAATTGGAGTATATATTTCATTTAACCAGACATCTTTGTTATTAACAACCATATGATGAACCCTTTTTTTAGTTTTACCTTTTTGCAGGTCAATCCATAACTGTTCAAATTCTTCTTTATTAGCCTGACTATCAACTTCAAATGCTCCACGATACTTACCCAATACCTGGTGCCTTGATAATCCATAAATATTAAGCAATTCATTATTTATTTCAACAATTTGGCCATCAAGATCATATTCAGCAACCATGGTAATTGTGTTAACTCCATGTATTAAGCCTTTCATTTCGGCTTCGCGCTTTGCTGCTTCTTCCTGGGTGGCTTGCATTTCTTCCATGTTTTGTCTCATTTCTTCCTCTTGCTGTGCCAATTCATCAGCCTGCTTTTTCGATTTTTCAAGTAATTCTGCAGTTCGTACATTAACTTTTATCCCCGATATGGCAGATGCAATACTTTCTCCTATTTTTTCAACAAATTCGATTTGATAATTCTCAAATTTATTAAATGAAATTAACTCAATTACACCATATACTATATCATTAACCTTTAATGGGGCAATGAGTAAGTTTTTTGGTTTTTCTCCCGAAATGCCTGTAGTTACTTCTATATATTCTTCCGGTAAATTATCCAGGTGAATGGTTTTTCCTTCTTCAGCTACACGTCCAACCAGGGTTTCGCCAGACTTTATGGTTTTAGTAATAAATTTTCTTCTTTCAAAGGCAATTGTTGAAATTAAGTCAAATAATGTTTCTGATTTATTTTCATCATTTAATATAAAAAATGCACATTGTACAGCATCAACATATGAAACAAGGTTTTTTATAATGCTATATGCCAAATCCTCCGTATTTTCATTGTCTTCACGCAACAATTCTCCAAATTTAGCCATTCCCTGAGTTGCCCAATTACGTTTCTGATCTTCTTTTTTTCCAATTTCTTCTTCTTCTTTTGCCCGAATTAAACTTTCTCTCATTTTAATAAGCGAACTTCCCAGGACATCTTCTTCACTAAGCAAATCAAATTTTGCCGATAAGTTTCCTTCTCCTATTTGATTAGAGAACTCAATTGTTTCTACCAGTCCATTAATTAAAGTATTGACAGAACCAGCCATTTCGCCAATTTCATCATTCGTTTTTATATTAAGTAATTTGTTTTTATGTATTTCACCATTTGAAACATCTTTTAACAAATTTGTTATTTTAAGAATAGGATTTGTAATATTACTGGCAATGGACCATATCACGATAGCTAATAATACAAGGCCTGCTAATCCAATAAACATTGCAAGAAAAAAACTATGATTTGCTCGTTTCATTATTGTTTTTACCGGGACCGAGATGGCAATAGACCAGGGTGTTCCTGATTTACCTATATATACGGGTGAAAAAGACACATAATTTTTCCTATTCATATTTCGATCTTTCAAAATAAATGAAAAATTTTCCCCATCTGCAATTATAGATTTCAATTCAGTTGGATAATATTGAAAACCAGGTAATGAATCAATTAATTTTCCTGCCAGATTTTCTTTAGCATGGGCTACAAGAGTGCCGTTATTTGAAATAAGAAACGCGTAACCTTTTTCAAATGGTTTAATTTCATTAATCATTTCATTAAATGTTTCTAATGTAACATCAATGCCAATTACACCAATAAATTCTTTTAACTGGTTCCTGATAGGGACAATAAGGTTTGTTTCTAAAACAGAATCTTCTCCGGTATATGAATAATAGTAGGGATCGAGAACGGTTTCTTTGCCTGTAGTTTTTGGTATTGTATAATAATCACCTTGAAACAAAACAGTGTCGTCAGAAGTCATAATTTTTATTTCGCCATTATCTTTGTAGAATGTTGGTGAGAAATTTCCAATAAATGTACTTCCAACTTCATTTATATATTTGGTGTCAAGTGAATCAATTGTATAAGGTTCGCATATGCTCCATATTGAAATGAAATCATCGTTATTCTTTAAAACATTAACTAAAAAATCAGATAAAAACTGCCTGCGCTCATTTTCAGGAAGCGCATAATATGCCTCAAGTTCAGAAGCTAAAGTTCTGGCAGCTATCATATACTCGTTTAACTTGGCCATAGTAATATTGGCATATTCATTGGCATAAGTATCAGCCAGAACGGTTGCATTTGTAAATGACTTATTTTTAAAAGTATAACTAATATATCCAATAGCTCCAATAAATATCAATACTGAAGTGATCAGTATAAAAAGCAGCATTTTTGATTTTAGTCCAAATTTAAACCTCATACAACTTCAGGTATTATCGTTTTAATAATAATATTTTTTTAAGTTCTTTTTCAGCAGTTTTCCATGATTCTGCCATTTCATCTATTAAATCGGGTATTTCGTCAAGGTTGATATTTTTCTCGCAGTATGTTTCAATTTTTTTTGCATTATCATTTAAAAGCCGTAAACCAATATAACTCATTTTTGACTTCAAGGCTGTACATTTCGATCGTAGATAATTCCATGAGTTTTTGTCGGCTAATTCTGATAATTCAATGAGTTGCTCAGGTATTGATTTTAGGTATAAATTAATGATATTCTTAATTTTTGATAAGTCACCCTTGTATATTTTAATTAAATAAGTTACATCAGTAAATTGAAAATCCTGCATGTGATCATCAAAAAGTTCTGAGGTTCTTTCAATTCGTTTCTCTATTGCTTTTGCTGAAACTTTTACATCCGGGCCAGTTGTTTTTTTGGTTATTGCTTTCTTTCGTTCGTATAATTGTTTTAAACGCTGTTCTTTTATTTTTTGCTCTGTAACATCAATGGCCAGGTTCAAAACTTTATATGGTTTCTTTTCCATATCCAGTATTGGGATATACTCTTCAAACAACCAAATATCTTTTCCATTGGCATCTATATACTGATCTTTCTGCCTGCGTATCCCGGATTTAAGATCTTTCCAGAACTGTTGAAATTCTTCTCGTGTTTTATCATCTTTTATTTCAAAAGCTCCTTGTTTTTTACCGATTATTTGATCTTTAGGCAATTCAAAAAGTTTCACAAAACCGTCATTGATTTTAATGATTTTACCTTTAATATCATATTCAGCAATTAATGAAACACGGTCAATGGCTTCAAGAATTCCACTCATTTCCGATTCGCGCTTAGTAGCTTCTTCCTGTGTAGCTTGCATTTCTTCCATGTTTTGCCGCATTTCTTCTTCCTGCGAAGCTAATTCATCAGCCTGCAGTTTTGATTGGCCAAGAAGTTCATTAGTTCGAATGCTGGTTTTCACATTCGCAATTGTTGAGGCAATAATCTCACCTAATTTTTCAACAAATTCAATTTCGAATTTTTCAATATTCGAAAAAGATTCCAGTTCAATTACACCATAAATTTCATAATTCAGTTTCAGGGGTACAATTAAAATACTTTGTGGTTTTGTTCCACCTATTCCTGAAGAAATTGAAATATAATCGTCAGGTGTATCATTAATATAAATTGTAAGTTCTTCTTGTACACATTGACCAACCATATCTTCACCAATGTTTATTCTTTTCTTTGAAAATTTTTCTTTTAAAAAACCACTATGTGCAATTAATTCAAAATGAATGTCGTTTTTGTCTTTATCATTCCTGATGTATAAACCGCCTTCATTGGCTCGCATATAATTTATAAGATTTGAAATTATATTGTATGATAGTTTATTAATATTGTCATTGTCTTCACGAAGAATTTTTGCAAACAGGGTAAGCCCTTCTGAAGCCCAGTTTATGTTTTCTTCAAAGGTTTTTCTGTTTTGTTCTTCTTTTTTCGCGTTAACAAGACTATTTCTCATGTTAAGAATAGAACTTCCTAATTTATTATTTTCACCAAGTTGTTTAAAATCGGCATCTAAAATTCCCTGTCCTATTTGTTCTGCAAAAACAGAGGTACTGTGTAAACCTTCAATTAAGGTGTTAACAGAATTAGCCATTTCGCCCAGTTCGTCTTTTGAACGTATTTTTAATTTTTTTGATAATTCTATTTGTCCTTTGGCTAACCTTTTTAATATTTTCGTTGTACGTTGTAAGGGCCATGAAATATTTATTGAAATAATCCAGATAACTATAGTCAGTATTATTAATCCAAGTATGCCTACTTTTACTGAAACATTAAAACTTTTTTGTGCTTCAGCTTTAATTTGTTCTAAAGGGACAACTATTGCCAGTGCCCATGGAGTTGTGGTTTTCCCTATAATAAATGGTGCAAACGACACATAGGTGTTTTTATTATTAACAGTGTCAATCATATTATAGGAGAATGGTTTGCCGGCCTTAATGTTTTCAATTATCCGGTATTTTGATGCATTAACTGAGTCTTCAACTGCCATTGATTTACCTAAAAAATTTTCATTAGGATGCGCAACAATATATCCATTGTATGATAAAAGAAATGCGTAACTATTTTCAAAAGGTTTAATTTCTTTAACAATATCCTGAAATCGTTCAAGTGTAACATCCATTCCTGCTATAGCAACAAATTCCCCGTTTTTCTTAATTGGAACTACAATGCTTGATTCAAGCAATTGGTCTTCTTCTAGTTTAGTATAGGAATAAAAGTACGGATCTGTAATAGTCTCTTCGCCTGACATTTTTATTCCATAATATAAACTTCCTTCATTTGGTGAATCGAGGTCTAAACTGTCTATAGTTATTTTAATTTCGTTATTCATTCGATAATAAGCTATAGAAACCCTGCCATAATCTTTTTGATAATTGGAATCAATAGCATATAATTCCCAGCTATCCCAAATTGATACATATTCAGGATACTCAATTAATAGCTTTTTTAAGATTTCATTGTAATATTCCCGTCTAATTTCCTTATCAAATGATGCATAACCTTCCATAGATTGTGCAATGGTCCGGGCAATATCCATATCGTTGTCAAGTGCTACTTTGGAAAGATTTGCATATTCTAAAGCGTATGAGTCCGCGGATTTTTTGGCATCAGCAAGAGCCCTGTTCTTAAAATTATAACTTATATAACCAATTGTAGCACTAAAAATTAATGCTGAGGTAATAAGTATAAAAAATATCATTTTCAGGCTTAGCCTTATCTTGATCTTCATTCGTTTTTTGATTAAGCATTATTGAATGTAAAGTACAAAATAATTGTCAATTTTTTATTTAATATTATGATTGAAATAATGATTATTTTTTCATACTATCAGTAATATCAACTGCCAAATTAAGGACTTTATATGGTTTGCCCTCTTTATTTATTACAGGAGTATAAGCTTCTGACAACCATATTTCTTTTCCTTCCACAATAATATGCTGGATAGCTTTTCGTGTAATTCCAGCCCTAAGGTCTTCCCATAGTTTTTTTCTTTCTACAGGGTCGCGATCTTCCTTTGCATCAAAATCGCCTTGATATTTACCTATAATATGTTCCCTTGGCAAACCAAAAAGATTAATCAGGCCATTATTAACTTCAATGAACTTTCCGTCCATATCAAATTCTGCCATTAGAGTAATTACATTTATCGCATCTAACATTCCCCTCATTTCTTCTTCACGTTTACCTGCCTCTTCTTGCGTTGCTTGTAATTCTTCCATGTTTTGCCGCATTTCTTCTTCCTGGGCAGTTAATTCTTCACTTTGTTGTTGCGATTGTTCTAACAATTGTGCAGTTCGTTCATTAATTTTAACACTCGAAAAAGTTGAAGCTATACTTTCACCCAGTTTTTCAACAAATTCAATATGATGCTTTTCAAATTCTTTAAAAGAAATAATTTCAATTACACCATATACTTCATCATTAAGTTTTAGGGGAACCAATAATATACACCTGGGATTAGATTCTCCAAGGCCAGAAGTGATATTTATATAATTCTCTGGTACATCAATCATGTAAATAGTTATTTTTTCGTGCACGCACCTGCCAACAAGTTCTTCGCC
>DAOVJU010000285.1 GCA_030632095.1 Chlorobiota bacterium | reverse complement strand
GATGCATGGAATGACTGGGGAATTTTCGAATTTACACAAAGTAAATACTATAATAAAGGCATGTACCCGTTTGAGCTTGATATGGCAGAAGGGAGCGGGAGTGCAAATATTTCTTTATACTGGACATTACCCGATGAAGAGGAAGAATTGATCCCTGCCATATATTTCTTTCAAATCCAAATCTTGTTAAAATTTGGGGGGATTGATCCTGCCGGGAACAGTTTAACAGATGCAACCATTAAATTATTCAATATTGATTCAACAGAATACGAAATAAATAACAATGAGGTTAGTGTACCTCCTGGAGTTTATAATATTTATTTCACATTGCCCGGTTATTTCTGTCGTATACTGGCAAACCAAAATATTGTTGCCAATGATAGTATTGGTATTATATTAAGCATCCTTGGCGATTACAACTTAGATGGCGATATGGATTTCAACGACATTGATGCATTTATTGTGGCATGGAATAATCAGGATGCAGGCATTGAATTCGGCCCGGTTACAGGTACTTCACCTGATAATTTTGTAGTACTACCCGACGGTAAACTCGATTTCGAAGACCTCATGGTTTTTGCAATGGTTTGGAATAGTAACAAGAATGAATCATTCAATACAATGGCTTTTGATGATTATCCTTCAACAAACGAAGAATCCGCAGTTACCTTATCATTTAATGGTATAGACAATTACGAAGTCGTATTGAAAAACATTCATAACTACCGCTCTTCCAATATATTTATTCAATTGACTGAAGGAATTTCAATCCAAGAAATTCAGCCTGGTAATATCTTCAATGCTCATAATGCCATTGCACTGCAACACGAGTATAATGACAATAAGGTATTTGAATTTAATCAGGGAATATTTAACGAAAGTCTTGATTTTACTGGTCAAACTTTGCTAAAATTTTCAATAGAAAAGGATTATGATTTGCTTCAGATAACTCATCCTGTTCTTTACTACGAAATAAGGGAAAACGATGGTAAAATAAGTAAAAGCTTTACTACTATTATAATTGATGATGTTGTAACAGGATTTAGTTTATCGCAGAATTTTCCTAACCCGGTTATGCGATCGTTTACAAAAATTAGAGTAAATTTGCCTGAGAGTGAACATATTTTATTAAAAGTATACGATATTAATGGTGAGATAATTACCATATTAATGAACAGAAAATTAGATGCGGGCGAACATATTATTGAATGGGACACGAAAGGTTTAAAACCGGGTATTTATTATTATAAATTATTAAGTAGTAAGCATTCAATTGTTCGCAAATGTTTAATAATTAAATAAATTATAACGAATGTCCGCATATTTACCTAAACACAAACGTTATTTATTGAAAATCAATTTGTTTGCCCCTAACCCAAACGGGAGTAAATTGATTTTCTTCACTCCCGTTTGGGATGGGGCAAATGAAGAAAATCAATCTCTGGATTAGGTAAATACACGGATAATCATTAAATTATTATCTAATGAAAACAATAGTCAGTACAATAGTGTGTATTATTCCGTGGTTATTGATTACTGCGCAAACCGTTGATGAAATTCAGAATTCCCCGGAATATATATGGGGAAAGGGAAAGGCGCAAAATGTCCGGAATGCTGATATGGATGCAATGGAAGCTCTTACTTATAAAATAAGTATGGAGGTTTTAAACAACTTTAAAAAAATTACAGAGGATAATGAAGAAGTAAAAAGAATAGTTGAAACATATAACAATACAATTCAACAGATTTCCAAACGATTGGTAAATGAAAGCCCCGATAATTCAGAAGTAATCCGGTATTTTTCGAAAACTGAAATAAACAAAATATTCGACGGCAGGAAAAAGAAAATAATGGAATATATGAAATTGGCCGAAAAGTATGAATCAGAAAACAGGATTGGCGATGCTTTACAATATTATTACTGGACCTTGATTTTAATACGGAGCCATCCTGAAAATTCCGAAATTAAATATGTTACCAACGATGGCAGGGTATGCGAATTGCTAAATGAAATTCCTTTAAGGATAAAAAATATTTTCAAGAACATCGATATTTCGGTTAAAAGTATTGAAGATGATAATTCAAAACAATCGAAGTATATTTATTTCAATATTGCATATAAAGGAAAATTGGTTGAGAATTTTGATTATTCTTATTGGACAGGTAAAACATGGACAAATCTGGTTAGTTCGAAAAACGGCAACGCTTATGCTGAATTTACGGGTAAAGAAGGGGTAAGGCTTGGTTCTTTAAGGTTAAAAGGCGAATACATTTTCGAAAGCAAAAGCAAGATTGACCTCGAATTATATAGTGTCATCAAAAATACAGAAATTCCTTATTTTAAGTCTGAAATAGAAGAACCTTTTATGAAGGTATTAGAAGAGAACATTAACCTTGAAAAAGATAAACCCGTTGAGCCTGAAAAGAATGATGTCATTGCTTCAAGTGAGAGTATAAATGATACGGAACAATCGAAAATGGATACTTCTTTCAATAAATTTCCATATAAAGAATTGGTAAATAATTTTATTTATGCCATAGAGACTAAAAAATACGATGATATTCAGGATGATTTAACTGAAAATGGAAAAGATGCATTTGAACATCTGATCCGGTACGGAAAAGCCAAAATAATAAACAAACAGGTGGATTTAAAATACCTGAAATTTGAAAATAACATTATGGTAAGGGCAATTCCTATGATTTTCACCTTCGAAAATAACGACAGGCAGTTTATTGAAGATGTTACATTTACGATTAATGCCGAAAACAAGATTGATAATATCTCATTTTCCTTAAGTAATATAGCTCTCGACGATATAATGTCGCATTCCAGATGGCCCAAAGAAAATAAGCTGCAGTTAATCCAGTTTATGGAGAATTATAAAACCGCTTACGCCTTGGAGCGTGTTGAGTATATTGAATCAATTTTTTCGGACGATGCATTAATTATAATAGGCCGGATTCTCGAAAAAGCAGAGCCTCTTGACGGCATGTATGGGGGATTTAAAAAAGATGTGGAGTATATTCGGTTATCTAAGGCCGAATATATGGGTCGTTTACGTACTGTTTTCAGCCAAAACGAATTTGTAAATATTCAATTTGAAAGTAATGAAGTTAGAAAGAAAAATAATTCGAACGAATATGGTATTCAGATTATACAAAATTATTATTCAACAAATTATGCCGATAAAGGTTACTTATTCCTTTATATAGATATGCGTGATTCATTAAATCCCAGAATTCTTGTAAGGAGCTGGCAATCCCAAAAAAGTACTGATGGCACATTACCAGGCTTGTCCGATTTCTTTTAAAATTTATTAATTGTATTTGCTTATTATTATGTTTGTAGACAGACTATATAATAAGATTATTATGATTCATTTACAAATTGAAATTTATAAATAAACGATTTGCCATAAAATTCTTTGCCATTTTCTTCACCTAATTGCTCTAATTCCTTTAAAACAATTTCTTTTAATTCAGGATCACTATAATTGATTTGGTTAATTTCTATTTTTCCATTATTTGTTATTGAGAAATCAATTATCACTAATCCTGTTTCACCTTCTTTAATAGAATCATATGGAAAAGCAATATGTTTCTGCAAATATGATTTTAACTTGGATGACTTGGAATATTTTGTGTTTTTTGCTATTGAATAGTTAAAAGCAAAAAATACAAACAGTACTGTTGCTGCGACTTTAATTATTTTTTTTGTTTTCATGTGTCTGTGATTTTATAATTTACTGATATACATTTTATTATAAGTTTACTTATGTTGTATTTTAATTAAAATAAATGAACGTTATAGAATAAATAAACAATAAGTTTAACCAATATGAATTCAGCATGTATTATGCCAATATATTATAATATATTGAAAATCAGCATATAAGCTTATTCCCCGAATTGATTAACATAATTATCATATAATTGATTTTGTTCAAGATCGTACATAAAGCGTACACTTTAAATATACCTGTCTTGATGGTTAATTTATAATTTGTATTGGATTTTGGATTGTATTTAATTTTTATTTTAGCAAAAAATTGGATAAATTGCAGAATGTAACCTCAAAATGAATAGCCATGAAACTAATGCGATCTTTTCTGACTTATTTTTCACTCTTTCTTATTGTTATTTATGGATGTACAAGCAAAACTGATAAACAAGGTGATGCTTTAGATGCAATTAACCAGGATTTACTCAGCAATTATGTTGAAGTTAGACTTAATACAGATATCAATTACTTATCCAAAAATGAGAAGAAAATTATTCCACTTTTGATTGAAGCATCAAATTTAATCGACGATATTTTCTGGACACAATCAATAGGAAGGAAAGAACGTGTAATGGACAGTATTGAAAACAATGATTTAAAGCTTTATGCAGCAATAAATTATGGTACTTGGGACCGTTTAAACGGCATGGAACCTTTTATTGATAAATTTGGTGTCAGGCCACTTGGAGCAAGATTTTATCCATCCAGAATGACTTTTCAGGAGTTTGAATCATTAAATGCTGATAATAAATATGATTTGTACACTTTGATACGAAAAAGGAATGACGGGAGTCTTTATACAATTTCTTATTATGAAGCATATAAAGAGAAAAATATTAAAATTGCAGAATTATTGGAAAAAGCTTCAGGATTAGCTAAAGATGTAAATCTGAAAAAGTATCTGAAATTAAGGGCTAAAGCATTCCTAAACGATAATTATTATGAAAGTGACATGGCATGGATGGACAATATCACCAGTAACATTGATTTAATTATTGGTCCGATAGAATACTCTGAAGATAGGCTTTTTCATGCAAAAGCAGCTCATGGATCAATACTTCTGTTAAAAGATAAGGAGTGGAGCACTAAATTAGAAAATACTAAGGAATATTTATCAACTTTGCAAAAAATGCTTCCGGTTGACGATATATACAAGAATGAAGATCCCATAACCTCTGCAGATTTGGGTGTTTATAATGTTTTATATTGTGCTGGTAATTTTAATGCTGCAAGTAAGAATATATCAATTACATTACCATATGACGGGCGTGTTCAAATGGAAAAGGGCAGTAGAAAATTGCAGTTTAAAAATGTCATGAAAGTAAAATTTGATAAAATATTATTGCCAATTGCAAATATTGTGATTGCTGAGGAGCAAAGAAAAAATATAAAATTTGATGCATTCTTCGAAAATACAATGTATTATGAAGTGGGAAATTGCCTGGGTTGCACAAAAACTGTTAACAATAAGGGAACTGTAAAAGAAGCACTAAAGGAATATTATTTTGCAATG
>DAOVJU010000139.1 GCA_030632095.1 Chlorobiota bacterium | reverse complement strand
TACGCCTGGCCATATTCAGTATACACGGAATATGGTTACAGGAGCAAGTACAGCTAATGCTGCAATAATATTGATTGATGCAAGAAATGGGGTTTTAGAGCAAACAATCAGGCATGCTTATATAGCATCATTGCTTCAAATACCACATGTGATTATTTGTGTGAATAAGATGGACCTGATTGATTATAACCAGGAAAGGTTTGAACAAATTTGCCAGGATACCCGGGATTTTGCAGCCAAATTAGATATTAAAGACATCCGTTTTTTTCCCATTAGTGCATTGAAAGGAGATAATATTGTTGACCGTTCAACAATTATGGATTGGTATGACGGTCCAACCTTAATGTACTTGCTGGAAAATATTCATATTGGCAGTGATATTAATCATATCGATGCACGTTTCCCTGTTCAATATGTTATCCGGCCTCAGAGTAAGGAATTTCATGATTACCGCGGATACGCAGGGCGAATAGTAAGTGGAATATTCAGGGTGGGAGATGCTGTTAAAATTTTACCAAGTGGTTTTACCTCAAAAATCAAGAGCATTGATACCCTGGGAAAAAGTTTTGATATGGCTTTTGCTCCACAATCAGTTTCAATTAGCCTTGAAGACGATATTGATATTTCCAGAGGTGATATAATCACCAAAGAAAATAATGGAACCCTGCAAGGCCAGGACCTGGAATTAATGATATGCTGGTTAAATGAAAAGCCTTTGATTATGAGAGGAAAATATGCAGTAAAACATACTTCAAAGGATGTACGATGCATGGTTACAGATGTTAAGTTCAAGGTTGATATAAATTCATTGGAAAGAAATCAGGATGATAAACATATTGAGTTGAACGATATAGCCAGGATTTCAATTAGAACCACAAGACCTTTATTTTACGACTCGTACAGAAAAAATCGTAGTACCGGGAGTTTAATTCTTATTGATGAAGCAACCAATGAAACAGTTGGCGCAGGAATGATAATATAACTATTTCACACCAAGCAATTCTATTTCAAAAACCAGGGTTGAAAAAGGTAAGATTAGTTCACCTCTTCCTTCTTCACCATAAGCTAAATATGAAGGGATTATCAGTTTGTATTTACCTCCTGCATGCATTTTTGCAATTCCTTCTTCCCAGCCCGGGATAACTTCTCCACTTCCAAATTTAAATTCAAAAGGCTTACCTGATTTATATGTTGTTGAAAATATATTACCATCAATAAAATAACCGGTATAATGAACAATAACTACCTGGCCAGGTAGTGGTTTTATACCAGTGCCTTTTTCAAGTTCAATGAAATATAAGCCTGAATTGGTAGGCTCAACGGTTATATTAGCCCGATCAAGATAATCATTTAGTAGCATTTGTTCCTGTTCCTGGCTGCGGTGATACATTTTCTTTTTATAACTGACTAAATTATCTAAGTCTAATATATCATTTAGCTTGATATAGAATTTTAGTTTTGTTCCCTTTTTAATATTCATGGGAAGTTCTATTCCACGAGTAATTGTATAATACGGTTCTGCATCAAGCATGAATAAAGCACTATCACCAATATGCATCATTGCCAGCCCGTCTTCAATTGATCCGCCAGGGTGTGACGGGGGCTTTAAACGCATCCTGAAAAAGTCAGTTTCTTCAATCAACGAATCATCTTCTGTTTTTAGCTTATATTTGAGCTCCATAATATCATCAATTGCAACTTGCTTTGCTTCCTGATTAATTACAAAGAATTTATATGTTAACCCGGATTTATGCGTTGAATACTCACTATTTTGTTGCTTGCATTGAAAAGTAGATAGTAGCATTATAATCAAGATTAACCTGATCAGATCATTAAAAGAATTCATTGTAAATAAAAATTTCTAGTTGTTCTTAATTTCCTTTTTGGTATAAATCTTCAGCAATTCAATTTCGTAGATCACTGTTGTGAAAGGTGGAATAATGCCGGTTGAACTGCCTGTTTCACCAAAGGCAAGTGGTGAAGGAACTATAACAATTGCCTTTTCGCCTTCATGCATCATTCCAATTGCTGTTTCTAATCCTTTTATAACCTGCATTTCACTTCCATATACAAATTCAAAAGGTTTATTTCGCTTCCTTGTTGAATCAAAGAAAATTCCATTTAAAAATTTACCCTCATAATCAATCAACACAACATCTCCCTCTTGCACTTTCCTTTCATTACCTTCTAAAATCTGTATATAATATAGCCCATCTTTCGTAGGTTCAACCCCAATTTTTTCTTCTTCAATGAATCTTTTTAAAATTAATTTCTCATAATCGCCAAAATCCTCAATCCAGGCAAGAAACTCTTCCTTCTCGCGTTCATATTCTTCTTCAGTCCTGATTAGACGCATTTTTATACTCACTTTCATTTCACTATTTGGAAGTATGAAACCTGGTAGTTTAGTGTTTAAAGTTTTATGAAAAAAATCATCAGCATTTATTATAAAAGATGTGCTATCTCCTTCTGACATTATTAAAAAACATTCGTCAATTGAACCTTCAAATTCTGGCTGTGTAATTTGAAATGTCCTGCTTCCTTTAAAAAAAGTACTGTCTGAAATAGTTTGATAGCATATATCTACTGTTATGAAATTACCTGGTTCCGGATATTTTTCTTCAGCTCCTAAATATAATAACCGGTAATATATGCCGGTTGGGGTTTTATTATATTCCGGATATTTTGAAAAATATTTGCATGAACTAAGTAATATAAGTAAAAGGGCTATATAGGTTCTATACATTGTGTGTTATAGATTGTTCTTTGTTAGTAAATAAAGTATAAATATAAAAAAATTGTAGCGAATTAATAAATGACCTTAATAATTGCTTTTAAAAATATAAAAATTACCACAGATTTCGTCTATCGAAGACTAACTAATTGTTGTCGGAGTTAGATAGACTACGTCTGTCGAAGACAGATTCACAGATTACCAATGATTACTTAAAGAATATAACTAATTAGTGTTTGTCTCTTATGTAACTACTTTTTTTCCAGTTACTCTTCTTGGGACTAAATTGACCAATGCTGAGGAACTATAAAGTCAAGAGTTTGTTCAGAAAGTTTGAGTTCTAGGCTTGCGAAGCCTGAAAAATGGGAGTTTACTTTTGTAAATGACCATTTTGAAGGCAAGCATAACGACGAAATCGGACTTTATGGACAAACTCTACTTAACATTCATTGTTTTTTAACAAGAAACATTTAATGTTTAACTTTCTAACTTTGAATCTTAAACTTATTACATTTGTTTTTCTACTATTATCTTTTGTCTTAATCACATGTTAGTAAAAACATACGGAAGTGCAGTTTTTGGTATTGATGCTACAATAATAACCGTTGAAGTCAATGTAACTCAGGGAACCAAGTATTTTTTGGTAGGCTTACCTGATAATGCAGTAAAAGAAAGCCAGCAAAGAATTCACTCAACACTTCGCCATCACGGGTATAAAATGCCTGGAAGGAAAGTGATTATTAATATGGCCCCGGCTGATATCCGCAAAGAAGGCTCTGCATACGACCTTACAATAGCTATCGGGATTTTAGCAGCTTCTGAACAAATAAATTATGAAGGAATTGAACAATACCTTATAATGGGTGAATTATCGCTCGATGGAAGCCTGTTGCCCATAAAAGGGGTTTTACCAATTTCAATTAAAGCACGGGAACACGGTTTCAAAGGTATAATATTACCTAAAGAAAATGCGCGGGAAGCAGCAATTGTCAACGAACTGGAAGTTTTTGGCGTAGAAAACATAAAAGAAGTAATTGATTTTTTTGATGATAATTCAACCTTAAAGCCAACTATTGTTAATACCCGTGAAGAATTTCTTGCAAACCTTAATAAAGCCGATTTTGATTTCAGCGATGTTCGTGGCCAGGAAAATGTTAAACGCGCATTGGAAATTGCGGCTGCCGGTGGACACAATATAATAATGATTGGACCTCCCGGAGCAGGAAAAACCATGCTTGCAAAAAGAATTCCAACTATACTTCCGCCTTTATCCTTACGTGAAGCACTGGAAACAACAAAAATACATTCTGTTGCCGGTATTTTAGACAGCAATACTTCATTATTAACAATCCGGCCATTCAGGTCGCCGCACCATACAATTTCCGATGTAGCTTTAGTAGGTGGGGGGACTTTTCCACAACCGGGTGAGATCTCATTATCGCATAATGGAGTACTTTTTCTTGATGAACTTCCTGAGTTCAAACGAACAGTACTTGAGGTTATGAGACAACCTCTTGAAGATCGCCATATAACTGTTTCCCGGGCAAAATTCACGGTTGATTACCCGGCAAGCTTTATGCTGGTTTCATCTATGAATCCTTGTCCCTGCGGTTATTATAATCATCCTGAAAAAGAATGTGTTTGTACTCCCGGAATTGTTCAGAAATATTTGAATAAAATTTCAGGCCCCCTACTCGACCGCATTGACATTCATATTGAAGTTGTACCTGTTCCATTTTCTAAACTTTCTGAAACCGATGCTGCTGAACTAAGCGAAAACATTCGTGAACGGGTTATTAAAGCCAGAGAAATACAAATTAAACGATTCGAAAACTATAAAGAAGTGCACTGTAATGCTCAAATGTCTTCAAAAAATTTAAGAAAACATGCGCCAATTTCAACAGATGGGGGAAAATTACTTAAAAATGCAATGGAGAAATTCGGGCTGTCAGCCCGGGCTTATGACCGCATTATTAAAGTTTCAAGAACTGTTGCTGATCTGGAAAATAGCCCTGAAATAAAAACCGAACATTTAGCTGAAGCCATTCAGTACAGAAGTTTAGACAGGGAGAATTGGGCCGGATGAGTTGAATGATGATTTAAGATTTATGATTTATGAATTAGAATGAACATAAGTAAGAAATAAATAAACATTTTTATTAAATTTATATGTAAAACATGTATTTAGATAATTACATATCGCAGCTAAGTGAAATTTGCAAGCTGCATAAAGTGAAACATTTATTTGCATTTGGTTCAGTTTTAACAGAAAAATTTACTGATACAAGTGATATCGATTTTGTTGTTGATATTGAATCAAGGGATCCAATTGAATATGCCAATAATTATTTTGACTTAAAATTCAAAATGGAAGACCTACTAGATAGGTCAATTGACTTACTTGAAGAAAAAGCCATAAAAAACAAGTATCTAAAACTTAGTATTGACAATTCAAAAATCGCAATATATGGAACTTGAAATTAGGAAATGGTTACAAGATATTGAACTGTCAATAGACGAAATATATGAGTTTCTTCCTGATAAGAAAGATTTTTTCGTATTTCAAAAAGATTTGAAAACTAAAAAAGCAATTGAACGTAATATTGAAATTATTGGTGAAGCTATAAATAGAATCTTAATTGTGAAACCAGATATTGCCATTACTGCTTCAAGGAAAATTGTTGATACAAGAAATAGGATTATACATGGTTATGATAGTGTTTCGGCAGATGTAATTTGGTTAATAATTATTAGACATTTACCTGTTCTAAAAGAAGAAGTTCATAAATTATTACAATAATAATAAGTCACGAGTGAAAAACACTCGCGCCATAAGGAGGTTTTTTTTAGTTCGTTTAAACAAGCCTTTTCGAATAAAATTTCAATTGATTAGTAGGATTCCCATAAAAAATTCGTTTTTTGAGGCTCTATTTTGGAAAAAAGAAAAACCATTTAATGATAAGAATTTAGTTAATGTTTGAAATAATTTCAAAAAACCCTTTATGAATTAATTTCCAGTTCAATATTTTTTAAATTTACTTTTTCATCACAAACAAAATTTTTATTATGTATAAGTTAAGTTTTTTAAGAAAGAGGATTTCCAAATTCAACTTATTATTATGTTTATTAATCCTTTGCTCTTTCATTCATACAGAAGCACAAAAGCTAGAGAAATATTTTGAGAAGAATCAACCTGAAAAAGCTGAGGCATATTGTGCAAAACAAAAAGGAGAAAAACAAAAAGAATGCTTTAAAGAATTAGCAGATGAATATCTAAAAAAAGAAAATTATGATAAAGCTGAAAATTTTTATAAAAAAACTAATAACCCTTATGCTGGATATCTGAAATTAGCAGATGCTTATTTTGAAAAAGAAATTTATGAAATAGCCGGGGAATATTATGAAAAAGCTAGATC
Organism: Chlorobiota bacterium; assembly: GCA_030632095.1. Taxonomy (GTDB): domain Bacteria; phylum Bacteroidota; class Bacteroidia; order Bacteroidales; family B39-G9; genus JAADFW01. Next base: position 1,995 of record DAOVJU010000139.1, on the reverse strand, counting down.
TACAGAAAAAGCTAAAGAAAGTTGGATAAAAGCAGCTGATGTTTATCTAATGTCCATACTATTCGAAAATCATTCTATCGGTGTTTTGTCGGTAAATATATCCTCTGATAATGCGTTTATTGTTATAGGCAGAAAAGATAATACAATAAAATTATATGGTTTAGAAGATAGAAATATAGTCAGAAGTTTTGACCATGCATCTCAGATTAATTCTATAGGCATTTCAAATGATAATATATATTTAATTTCTTCTGGAGGATATAATTCTGTTATGCTCTGGGATATTGAAAAAGGGGAATGTTTTAAACATTATATAGAGAATTCTGATAAGTTATATGCTGCTATTTCCCCGGATAATAAATTTGTTGTTTCATGTAATAGTGAAATGTTATTAGATATCTGGGAATTACAAAGTGGGGAAAATGTTAAACGAGAAAGATGGATGCTTCATGCAAATATTACCACAATAGCAATAACCTTCGATAATAAATATATTGTAGCAGGCAATGGAGACAATACAATTAGTTTGTGGGAAATATCTGAAGGTTATGAATTAAGAAAATTCAAAGGTCACACTGATCGGATCAATTCTTTAGCAATTTCTTCCGACAATAAATATATAGTGTCAGGAAGTTCTGATAATACAGTTAAGTTATGGAGCTTAGAAACCGGAGAAGAAGTAGGCACTTTTAAAGGTCATTCAGATTTAGTTAATACAGTAGTTATCTCATCGGATAATAAATACATCGTATCTGGGAGTTCAGATAAAACAGTGAAATTATGGGATACCGAAAGCAAGAAAGAAATAAGATATTTCAATGTTAATAATGAAGTTTCATCAGTAGCTATTTCGGCCAATAACAAGTTTATTGTGTCAGGATCATATGAAGGAGATAATACAATTATGTTATGGCATTTAGAAAATGGAAAAGAAATAATTACTAATTATCATAAAGCAATTGAATTTTATCAAAAAGCAGGACAAATAAATGAATTATACAAAAAGATAGAAAATACTTGTTTTAAAAATAATGAATATGATGAATTAACTAAATTTTATAAGATAGCTTCTGTTGAGAACAAAGAGAAATTAAATCAAGCTTATAAAAAAATTGCTGATACCCTTTTTATAAAAGAGAACTATGACAAAGCTGCTGAATATTATGAAAAATCAGGTTATATAAATGGTATCAATAAAATTGCATCTAATTTTTTAAGATTAAAAAAATATGATGATGCAGCAAAATATTATCTAAGTTTTGGTGGAAAAGATGCTTTAAACAAAGTTGCTGATGACGCTTTTAATAATAATGAATATAAAATAGCTGGTAATTTATATTTCGAAGCTGAAAACATAAATAAATCTGTAGAATCATTTTTGATACTGGAAGATTATAATACTATTAGTGAATTATATAAAAGTTTGGGGAATAATGAAAAATCAAAGGAATATTTTATAAAAGATAAGTTGAAATCTGCTGAATTTAATGTTAAAAATGAAAATTATTATTTCGCTGCAATTGAATATGAAGAAATCGGATATATGAAGGAAGCTTCGAAATATTATTCCTTATTAGGTGATAAGTATTTTAAAGAAAGATTTTACGGTGCCGCCATTGATTATTATAAGAAAGCAGGGAATGATGAATTATATAAAAAAACATTAACAATTATTAATAATTTTAAAAAATATGCATCATTAACTGATCTTTTTTCAGATATAGAAAGCAGTGAAGAAAGGCTAATTGGAAAAATAGTTGGAGTATCAGGTCTTTACCCAAAAAGTAAAATCGCAAATGGTTACTCTTTTTGTGAAAGTAATTCTTATTGCAGTAAAAGCATATTCTTGTTCATTCCAGTTGAACAACAAGCTACAATATATGTTGATGTTGCTTCAGATATTCATTATCCAGTGCACTTTTTAATAACAGACATAAATAATATTTCTAGTTTAAATTCAATTAGCGGAATATTTATTGAAAGAGGTTTTGGAGG
>DAOVJU010000400.1 GCA_030632095.1 Chlorobiota bacterium | reverse complement strand
TTTTATTGACCATATTATTTACAGTTAGTATTATTAGTGCATTGCTTGCCGATGAAGGTATGTGGATACCTCTGTTTTTAGATAAATATAATATTGCAGATATGCAGGAAAATGGTTTTAAACTTACTGCTGAAGATATATATAGTATAAACAATACAAGTATAAAAGATGCCATAGTCATATTTGGAAGAGGTTGTACAGCTGAATTAATCTCTGATGAAGGATTAATAATTACAAATCATCATTGTGGATATGGAGCAATTCAGTCTCTGAGTTCACTTGACAATGATTACCTGACTGATGGTTTCTGGGCAATGACAAAAGATGAAGAATTACCTAATCCGGGTTTAGAAGTCAGTTTTTTAGTTAAAATGGAAGATGTAACAAAGCTTGTATTGGCAGATGTTAATGAGGATATAACCGAAGAAGAACGACAACTAGCTATTGATGATGCAGTGAAAAAAATTGAAGAACAAGAAGGTGATGCTAATGATTATGATATTGTAGTTAAACCATTTTTTAACGGAAATCAATACTTTTTAATTGTTTATGAAGTATTTAAGGATATTCGTTTGGTAGGGGCTCCTCCTTCATCCATTGGAAAATTTGGAGGTGATACAGATAATTGGATGTGGCCACGTCATACAGGGGATTTTTCTTTATTCAGAATTTATGCTGATAAGGAAAATCAACCAAGTGAATATAATGAAGAAAATATTCCGTATAAACCTAAATATCATTTACCAATTTCTTTAAAAGGTGTAAAAAAGAATGATTTCACTATGGTTTATGGATATCCGGGCAGAACTTCCGAATATCTGACATCATATGCTGTAAAACTAATATCTGAAGTGGAAAATCCGCATCAAATTAAATTACGTGATATTCGTCTTGAAATAATGGGAAATAATATGAATTCAGATTCGCTGGTTCGTCTGCAATATGCAGCTAAACATGCACGGATAGCTAATTATTGGAAAAAGTGGATTGGGGAAAACCGAGGATTAAAAAAATTAAACGCTATTGAAAAAAAACAGGAAACTGAAAAAGATTTTACTGAATGGGCAAATTCTTCAGAAGAATTAAAAAATAAATATGGAAAAATCCTGCCCGAATTAAATAAATTATATACTGACATTGAACCTTACAGATTAGCTGTTGATTATTTATATGAAGCGGTATATGCAATCGAGATAATTGATTATGCTTCCAGGTTTAATGCATTAGAGAAATATTATCAGGAAAATATAGCGGATGAAGATTTAAATAAAAAAATTAATGGATTGAAAAATTCAGCAAAATCATTCTTTAAAGATTTCAATTTACCAACTGATAAAAAATGTTTTGTTGCACTGCTTACAATGTACAACGAAAATATTGGACAGGAATTCATACCAATGGAATACAAAACCCTGCTTAATAAAAAATTCAAAGATGATTTAAATGTACTTGCTGATTTTGTTTATAAAAAATCAATTTTTGCTAATGAAGAAAACTTAAATGCTTTTCTTCATTCTTATTCTCATTCATCACTTAAAAAATTATACAAAGATCCGGCATATAAGATATTTAAGAATTTTGCCGATATGAGTAATGAGTTAATTTATCCGGTTTATATTGAATTAAGAGATAAAATAGCTACTTTGAACAGAGTTTATATGCAAGGTTTGCAAGAAATATACCACGAAAGGGTTTTTTACCCTGATGCTAATTTTACCCTGCGTTTAGCCTATGGTAAAGTGGATGATTATTATCCGAGAGACGCTGTTCATTATGATTTTTATACCACCTTAAGTGGAATTATCGAGAAAGATAATCCTGATATATATGACTATAAAGTTCATGATAAACTAAAAACATTATATAAGAATAAAGATTTTGGTGTATATTCAAAAGATAGTGTGATGAATATATGTTTTACAGCATCAAATCATACAACCGGTGGTAATTCGGGAAGTCCTGTATTAAATGCTGAAGGGCACTTGATTGGAGTTAATTTTGATAGGAACTGGGAGGGAACAATGAGTGATATTATGTATGATCCCGATCAATGCCGGAATATAGTTCTTGATATTAGATACGCACTTTTTATAATAGATAAATTTGCAGGAGCAAGTCATTTGATAGATGAAATGACAATAGTAGACTAAATTGAACAAATGAAAGAAATTACTATTCGTCCGGTTGCATATGTTCATAATGAAAGAAAAGATCCTTTAACTGATGATTTTTGGGGTGAAATGGTTTCTGAAATTATTTTAGTTGATAATATACCAAGCGAAGCACTTAAAGGTTTAGAAAAAATTTCACACCTTGAGATCATTTTTTATTTTCATGAAGTTGACAAAAATAAAAAAATAAATTACTGTTCACGACCAAGGGGAAGCAGTAAATGGCCAAAAATAGGAATTTTTGCACAGCGCAAAAGAAACAGGCCAAATTATCTGGGATCAACAATAGTAAAACTTCTTACCCGGGTAGAAAATAAACTCTATGTACAAAATCTGGATGCAATGGATGGAACTCCTATTATTGATATAAAACCTGTTTATCGCGAATTTCTTCCAAATGATGAAGTAGAGCAACCAAAATGGGTTTCACATATTATGCAAGATTATTGGGAAGTAAGTATTTGAGAAATTATTTATTTTTGTATATCAATATATTAGTAAAATATAAAAATATTTTTAACAGATAATTAGATTTTTTTTATTCTAATCGATCTTTACAACTTTTTCAATAATTACCTGATAGTTATTAAATATTTTAATATAATAAATCCCTGATGTTAATCCTATGCAATCAATATTAAATTGGTTCTTTCCAACTTCTGAGATCATTTCATTTTTTATTAATAAGGAACTATTGCTATTATAGATATGCAGATAAACCCTGCCTTTTTCAGGAGTATTATAAAATATTTGAACCGAATTTAATACTGGATTAGGAATAATATCCAATATTTCTAATTTATTATCAGAAATTATAGATGATTCACAATTTACTGCAATTGTTTTCAAATATTTATAATGACCATTAATATCAGTTTGTTTAAGGCGATAATATGAATTTCCAATGTAAGGTTTTTCGTCTCTTGCTGAATAATATATAACAGAAAAGCTATTCACTGCACCCTGAATTATTTCAACTTGTTTCCATTCTTTTAAATCAAGGCTTTTTTCTATCGTAAAAAAATCATTATTGCTTTCAGAAGCTGTCGTCCAAAAAAGATTTACATAATTACCAGAACAAAAAGCATTAAAATTTATTAATTCAATAGGCAATGGATATTCTCCTTCCCCAAGCACAACCTCTGAAAATGAAGCATATCCTAATCTCTCGGCATATCCATCTGCAACTGTTCTGCCAGGAGCATCAGGATTAGGAATTGTTGTATTTTCCCAAAAGCAGTCCCATTGATTATAATTTGTTGACCCGCTCGGGCGTTTTAAGATACCAAAAGTATTGTCTGTCAGGCTTGCAGACATAGCTCCAAAATATAAACGTATTCCATAATTTCCACCGGTTACACTTCCATCGGGCGATAAGTCCCATGCAGCGGTTTCGACTACATTTATGTAAGCATTAGTTCCGTCCTCAAATGTATTTAAATTTGCATCAATATTATTACCACCTTCGGTAATGCTGAAAACAAAAGCAGTTAGATCTGTAACACCTGCCAGGTTATTATTAACAAATTCTACTTTGTAATAATCGTTAGAAGTTGTGCCATTTCCTACCGGAAATGAATAAGTATCTGTGTTAGATGAAATTCGTCTCTTCAGATTACCGTTTACAAAGCTGTTAGTACTGCCTCCAATCAAATCAGAAGCGGCTGAGGATGTCATTACTATAGTATTGGAACTAGTAGTTACAATTCCATCAGTAAGTGTAAATGTACTGTTTACAGTGGCTGAAGCAGCTAATGTTACATTTATGCCTATACCGTTAATGGTAAGGTTATTCAAAACAGTTCCTGACACAGGCAATTCAAATCCTGTGGTAAGAGTTTCAGTATAAACCAGGTCAATTGTACCGCTAAAAGTTGGCGCTGCAGCCAAAGATCCTCCGCCTCGGGTAATAGTTGCTCCATTTCCGATGGTCAGATGTGTTCCGTTAGATAATATTCCGATTGTAAGAGATAATCCATTATTAA
>DAOVJU010000379.1 GCA_030632095.1 Chlorobiota bacterium | reverse complement strand
GTTTTAATAATCCTTCTTTTTATGGCTTACTATTTGTTACTGAAGTAGACACAATTTTTAAGGCCAAAATCGCACATTTTGACAGATATAATAATACATTATTTTTAGTATAATAAATGCCGGATATTATTCATTTACTTCCTGATTCTGTTGCTAACCAGATTGCTGCAGGTGAAGTTATTCAGCGCCCGGCTTCCGTGGTGAAAGAACTGGTTGAAAATGCCATTGATGGCGGTAGCAGTAAAGTAACAATAAATATAAAAGATGCTGGCAAAACATTAATACAAGTAATTGACAATGGTTGTGGCATGTCAGAGACTGATGCCAGGTTGGCATTTGAACGTCACGCAACTTCAAAAATTGCTAAAGCAAATGATTTGTTTGCAATTCGCAGTTTAGGGTTTCGTGGCGAAGCGCTGGCTTCAATAGCAGCAATTGCTTATGTTGATTTGAAAACAAAATTATCTGATCATGACATTGGATCTCATATCAATATTATTGGATCAGAAGTAAAAGAACAAAAAAACACTAATTGTCCCAATGGAAGTAATTTTCTGATAAAGAACCTGTTTTTTAATGTCCCTGCCCGAAGGAAATTTTTAAAAACCAACTCAACCGAACTTCGCTATATTATCGATGAATTTCAGCGAATAGCTTTGGCCTATCCACAAATAAAACTTTTACTGATACATAACGATGTTGAGATTTACAATCTCCCTGAAAGCAACCGGAAACAACGAATTATAAATTTAATTGGTAAAAGTTCCGTGCAAAACTTACTTCCAATTATCAGTAAAACCAGTATAGTAAATATAGATGGGTTTATAGGTAAACCTGAATTTGCAAGAAAAAGAGCTGGGGAACAATTCTTTTTTGTTAATGGCCGGTACATGAGAAGTCCATATATGTACAAAGCTGTAATGAATGCATATGAAAAGATATTGCCTCCATCAACATATCCTTCATTTTTCGTTTATTTCGATTTAGATCCGGGGATGATTGATATTAATATTCACCCAACAAAAACTGAAATAAAGTTTGCTGAGGAAAAAACAATCTGGCAGATATTGCATGCAACCATAAAAGAATCACTAGGTAAATTCAATATTGTACCTTCAATAGAATTCGGCCAGGTTAATCCTATTGAAATTACTACTTTACCAAAAGATGAAGTGGCTCAAACTCCGGAAATAGAGGTAAACCAGGCATACAATCCATTTGAAGAAACTAAAAGCATCAGATCAAAAAATGATATTGAAGTAAATGCAAGAAACAATCTTGATAATTGGGAAAGCCTGTTTACAAAAAGTGGTGATAGTTTTGATAAACAAGTGATTTCTCCTGTTGAACAAGAAAAGGAACAAAAAGAACTTGATATTATTGCCAGTGAAAGACGTTTTTTTCAGTTTAAAAATAAGTATATCTTAACCCCGATTAAATCGGGATTAATGATTATTGATCAGAAAAGGGCACATGAACGTATTTTATTTGAGAGGTTTTTGGTTTCTGTAAAAACAAAAAAGAAAATATCACAAACTACCATGTTCCCAAAATCAATGGAATTAAATCCAACTGATTTTGAAATTATTGTTCAAATGATCCCGGATTTAAATATTCTGGGTTTTGAAATAGTAGTTGAGGAAAACAATACAATAAAAATAAAGGGAATTCCAAACGATCTGAACATACATAATATTGACGAAGTTATTGAATCTTTAATTGAAGATTATAAAAACTCTGACATGGAAATTGAAGAAAAGCTTACTGAAAATATTTGTATTAATTTAGCGTGTTCAGCAGCAATAAACTATGGACAGAACCTGAGCAATCTTGAAATTAGTAATCTGTTTGATACATTGTTTGCTTGTAAAACACCAAATTATTCACCAACAGGGAAACCAATTATTTCTATAATTAATAACGAAGAATTTGATAAGAGGTTTTAATAAAATGAATAAATTATGAGAAGCTATAGACCGTCTGTATTAAGATCAATTCCACCGGTAGTGAAAAATTTACTTATAATAAATTTAATTGTCTTCGGTATTGATAAATTGTTGATGTCGATGGGAATAAATCTATCTGAATACCTGGCTCTTTATTATCCATCATCAGATTATTTCAAACCATTTCAATTTGTTACATACATGTTTATGCATGGCAATTTAACGCATATTTTTTTCAACATGTTTGCTTTGTATATGTTTGGAAGAGCTTTAGAAAGTGTTTGGGGAAGTAAACGATTCCTGATTTATTTTTTTGTTACAGGAATTGGGGCAGCAGTGCTTCATCTCTTAATTAACTGGTGGAGTTTTTCTTCTTTGGAGAATGCGTTAATAGCCTACAGCAATACTCCATCTCCGGATACATTTTTTGCTTTTATAAAAGATAATTACGGTCAGTATCTGGATTATATAAAGCAAGATGCAGCCTACAATAGAATTTTGAATGGTTGGTATGAAAATCCGGGAAACAAGCATTATGCTGATGCTTCAATTGAATATTTGAGGTCTGTTCAAAATCTTGTTATTAATATTCCGACCGTTGGGGCATCCGGGGCCGTTTTTGGTGTTTTGCTGGCTTTTGGTATGCTTTTTCCCAATACGCAACTAATGCTTCTTTTTCCACCTATTCCGATTAAAGCAAAATATTTTGTTATTGGTTATGGTGCTATAGAATTATATACCGGTATTTTGCAGCAACCTGGCGATAATGTAGCACATTTTGCTCATCTCGGAGGAATGCTATTCGGATTTATATTAATTAAATACTGGCAGAAATCTAGTTCTAATTTTTATTAAAATGTCAGCGTTTTGCAATTGGTGTGGATTTTGTTAAATAATATTATTGAAAATGAAATTCTATTTATACTATGACAATTGTTGATGAAATAAAGGCATCGTTTAAAACGGGTTCAATGCTGACTAAACTTATATATATAAACTTAGGCGTATTTCTATTTATTAAAATTTTGTTTGTTTTTTATTTTTTCTTTAAAGGAGAAGGAATATCAAGAGAAGAATTAAAGTATTTATTTTCAGAAGATGTTTTACGCTGGTTAGCTGTTCCTGCCGATTTGTCATTGTTAAAATTCCGTCCCTGGACGTTATTCACTTATATGTTTTTACATGAGGGTTTTTTGCATATTTTATTCAATATGCTATGGCTCTATTGGTTCGGAAAGATCTTTTTACAATATTTGAATGAAAAGCAGATGTTAAATGTCTATTTGCTTGGTGGATTATTTGGTGCATTATTATATATCATATCATTTAATGTTTTCCCTGTTTTTCAAGATGTTTTACCAAATTCATTTGCACTGGGTGCATCAGCATCTGTTTTGGCAATAGTCATTGCAATTTCAGTTTACGTTCCTGATTATACCATTCACCTGATGTTTTTAGGCCCAATTAAGCTAAAATACATTGCAGCGGCAACAATTATAATTGATATAATAAGCATTGCAGGTTCAAATTCAGGAGGGCATATAGCGCATTTAGGTGGTGCTTTTTTTGGTTATCTTTTTATCAGCCGTTTAAAAAAAGGCAGGGATTTGACCAAAGGCTTTTCTTCATTTACTAACAGTTTTTCATCAGGCTTTAAAAGAAAACCGAAAATGAAGGTTACACACAAAAAGCCTGTGAATGATATGGAATACAATGCACAAAAAGTCTCAAAACAAGAAGAAATAGACAAAATTCTTGATAAAATAGCAAAATCCGGATATGACAGTCTAACAAAAAAGGAAAAAGAAATATTATTTAAAATGAGTAAAGAATAATTTTGTTTTTATCTTTATCAGGTGTTATTGCTGTTTAATTAGTGTTTGCCCATAAAGTCCGTTTTCTGCGTTACGCTTGTTTCAAAAGCAGTCATTTACAAAAGTAAACTCCTGATTTTGAAACTTCACAAGCCTTGAAAACAAACTTTCTGAATCAAATACTCGACTTTATAGACAGACTTTAATTAATCGTTTGGTTGAAACATTTCATTAGAAATATTTTTTTTTTATGCTAATATAATAATTGGTTTAGCATTATTGATTTCGTACCTGGCCATTCATTTAAACCCCAAAGAATATATATTACCTGCATTTTTCGGATTAGCATTTCCTTATATTCTTATTGCTAACATCTTATTTATTGTGTATTGGATTGCATTAAATAATTTTCGGTTTATTTTATCATTATTAATAATAGTATTAGGCTGGAGCCATTTATCAACTTCTTTACTGATACCCTTTTCTCTTTGCTTAATCCTCAATCTGGTCTTTTAAATCCTTAAAATTGCTATATTAATTAACATTTTCTGATTATCTTATATACTTTGAAC
>DAOVJU010000367.1 GCA_030632095.1 Chlorobiota bacterium | reverse complement strand
AAGCCTTGTACGATAGTACAGGGTTTTTTATTTGGAGCAAAATGAAGTTTACTTCTATTTTGAAACGAATAAACAAACCTTTTTGAGCGATAGCGAGAAAAAGGCTTTTATTTGAATCAACCCCAAACCGAGATCACTACAAGTAATCTCGCCATCCCGACTAAATATTTTTACAATAGAGCATTGTTTAAAAGTATTCTGAACCTATTCAAATTCGTGAATTAAATTTTGAGCTAAAGCAGGTATTTCATGATACAGTTTTTTTCTATTTAAAGCTTTGACTAATGGCTTAATCTTAACTTTCTGATCTTCATCAATATCAAGCTTATGCAATACATGAAATGCTCCATGTATTAAATTAATCGATTCCGCACCATCTTCAACTAGTTTTTTTAATATCGGGAGGATAGATTTTTTTCCCATCTTTACCAGTCCTTCTGCTGCAATCCAGCGAATATCTGATTCTTCATCTTCAAGTGCCTGAATTTGAATATCAATACCTTTCGGCAATGCCATTTGTTCTATTGTTTTAGCTGCTTCCCAACGCAAATGATGATTATCAAAATAAAGTACCTCAGACAAATGTGGAATAATTGTGGCTCCAATTTTTTCTAATTCTTCCCTTGTTTCAATACGTATACTCCTATCTGTACTTGTTAGTCTTTCTAAAATTCGTTTGTATTCATTAGGAAAAACTTCAAAATCTACATCGTGATATATTATTTTCTTTTTCTTTTTACTCATTGAATTAAAATTTTGTAATTATCAATTTATACAATAATACATAATGATTGTAAAATATGCAACACGGTAAATAAGTTCAAAGTTAAAAGTTGAAAGTTTATGGATTAAATTTTTAAATTAACAAAATCATAATACACTATTTGTGACATTAATTAATCATATTGTATGTTTACAACATGAATAAAAGAAAAATGAAAATATTAATACTTTGTACAGGAAATTCATGCAGAAGCCAAATGGCAGAAGGATTTTTAAAATCTTATGATGAAAAATCAGAAGTATATTCGGCAGGAACTGAACCCTCTGAAAAAATACATCCTAAAGCTATCCGGGTAATGAAAGAAATAGGGATAAATTTAATTAATGGTTATCCTAAAAATGTTTCAGGATTTTTAAATGAAACATTTGACTATGTAATAACTGTTTGTGGTGAAGCAAAGAAATCTTGCCCAACCTTTTCAGGAGATGTTAAACATCGCTTACATATTGGCTTTGATGATCCGGCTAAAGCTACAGGAAGTGAAGAAGAAATTGTTGCTGTTTTTAGAAAAATCCGGGATAAAATTAAAAGAGATTTTTTGGAATTTTACAATGAAAATATTATTTAATGTGCCAGTTGCTTAATTAAATTAAAAGATAAAAGTTTAAAAGGAAGTATTTTGCTAATTAAAAAAACTATAAAACGGCTATTAACTTTTTTACTGGGGAAAAACTTACCTGGTAAAATATACTTTTTCTTAAAAAGAATAAGACACATTATAAGAAGAGTAAATCCTTTTATATCAGTAAAATATCTTTATGCTGGTAATTCTAATTACTTTAATCTGTACAAATTTAGAAATGAAAAAATTCAACTAAATCTTATAGTACTTGGGGCACACAGATCAGGCACAACAAGTCTGCATTATTATTTGAATAATCATCCTGATATTTTTATGTCATATCCGGTTAAAGAACCTTGCTTTTTTTACCTGTCGATTTTATTAATAAAAGACGCTATTCACAAGGATTTAAATATTCAAATCATACAGATCTTCTTAAAAATTGCATGCTTCAAGGTTATACCGAACAAACAATTTTTGGTGAGTCATCAACATTCTATACAATGGCTGAAAATAGCAGAACCTATGATGTACCAATTAAGATGAAAGAAATAAATCCATCAATGAAATTCATATATATAATTCGAAATCCTTTCTCAAGAATTGTATCACATTATCTGCAAGATCAAAAAATAAATACTCCAAAAGACCTGAATACATTTGTTAAAAACAATTATTATGTATATCCAAATACCAGATATTATTATCAAATTGAAGAATATCTAAAACACTTTTCCTCAGATCAATTTAAAATTGTGATTTTTGAAGATATGGTTCAGCAAAGAGAAACAATACTTAAAAGCATATATGAATTTTTGGATTTAAAGCCATTGGAAATATTTAAGGATTCAGCAATTTATAATAAATCTGAAAACCGGAAAAACTATGCAGTGGAAGAATTAAAATTCTCAAATGAAGTATATGATAAACTGTTGTTACGTTTAACCCCTGAAATTGATAGTTTACAAAAAGCATTTAATCTTTCATTGGATTCATGGAATTTAACAAGAGAAAAATGGTTAAAATGATGTTTAATAGAATGATTAATGCAATAACAGCATCAAACTAAAATACTGATATTAAGCACATTGCTAGAATTAATGAATTGAAATTATAGAACAACTAATCAGTATAGTTTAATAGTGAATTTTTGAAAATAATGAATTAACAAGAGTATCTTAAATGCCTAATAATGAGAAAATACCATAAAATAAACTTGAATTTCGTCCTTAATCTTAGTATATTTGTTATAGTGTGTTATTTTCTAAGGAATTTCCTTTCTTTTGAAACTAGTATTTTATTAACAGTGAGTTGTTAAATTTGATGAACAATGTTGTATAAATTATCCTTAAAAAATTCGAGAAGGACTGCATTGGTTGATGATAAGGTTTATACTTTTCTTTCAAGTAATGATTATTTGATAAAGCTAAAATTTCTTGAAAATTTAAGGGAACACTCAAATGGTTACGCATTTTTCCAGAAAAACTGGAAGCAAAAAGATGGATCATATAAAAGTGAAACCATTTATCTGCAGAAACTAATTGCTGAAAACTTTATAAAAAAACTACAAAAAACAAGAATGTGGGTACGATTTAAAAATGGTAATCACCTGGATTGCAGAATTGCCAACCTTGAATGGTCTACTTTATCCAACGTAGTTAGAAATACTTCCAAAACAGAAAATAAATTCGGATTTCGTGGAGTTGTTAAAAACAGCAAAAAGTACCAGGCTATTATTTATTTAAATCGAAAAGCAATAAATTTAGGTTCTTTTAACACACCGGAAGAAGCAGCTGAAGCTTATAACAAAAAGTCTATTGAATTATTTGGCATTACTAAAAGCCTGAATAAAATAAAGAAGAAAAAACTAAAAAAGGAAAAAGCAGAATAGAGAAAAAAATTTTGATAATAGATTTCATAGTGCTAAATTTATTGGTTAGTAATTGTTTTTTATGTGTTTTAGCATTTTAAATATTCCAATATTCATACTATTCCACGATATCAAAAAAAATGATTAACTATAGCCAAAGCAATACGGTATACATTGTATTTTAAAATTATTAGTTCTATTTATTAACAATTAAGCAAACATAAGAATTTAATAAAATGCATTCTAATCTATTGATTATCTGAAATTTAAATTATTTTTTTCAGAATTAAAAAAAATAGCTAACTTGTTAATAAAAAAAAATATTGAACTTTTAAGAAACATTTGGTATATTTGGCTAATGAATAATATTACAGGTTCATAATGGAGAAGCTAATAATAGAAGCTACATCAAAATCACCAAAGATTATCCTCGATCCGGATAATGATACTTATGAATTTCTTGGACACTCTCTTCCGGAAAATGTACTTAAATTATATGAACCGGTTTTAGAATGGATTGATACCAATATACAGTTAATTGATAAGAAAATGGAATTCGTTTTTAAAGTTGATTACCTGAATTCGGCATCTGCTAAAATGGTTTCAATTATTTTTTCAAAGCTCGAAAAATACTACCAGCTGGGAAAAGATATTAAAGTTAGCTGGTATTATGATTACGACGATGATGATATCTATGCAGAAGGAAAAATTTATTCAAATTATAAAAAACTTCCTATCGATTTAATTGGATTCAACAGTGAAGAAGAATAATAATCGTTGTTAGCTGCACTTACCCTTTTAGAAAATCGTTTCATATTGCACATATACAAAATTCTAAATCAACATATTTTAGGCTAATTTAGGCTCACTAATAAATTGAAGGATATTTTTCCGGGCCAACTTCATGCATCATTTCGTATACTGTATCGAAAACATTCTCAGCATTAGGGTTAGAGAAATAATCACCATCTGTAGCATAGGCCGGACGATGTTCTTCAGCCGTTAAGGTTACCGGAGCAGAATCCAAATAATAATACGCTCCCTGCTCTTCCAAAACTTTTTGCATCATGAAGGAAGTTGCTCCGCCCGGAACATCTTCATCAAAGAAAATTACGCGATTTGTTTTCTTAATAGATTCCAGGATAACATTATTAACATCAAATGGAAGTAATGTTTGTACATCAATTAATTCAACATTAATATCAAACTCTT
>DAOVJU010000268.1 GCA_030632095.1 Chlorobiota bacterium | reverse complement strand
ACAGGTTCCATGCCAAAGAAAAAATTACCTGGTTCTGCAACTTGTGCCTGAATTTGGCATATTATAAAAAATAAGCTTACAAATGATAAAATTGTTGTTTTCATGGTTGTATGTTTTAGTTTAAAGTTTTATTATTCAATGTTTTAATGATGTTTTTTAGTGTAAGGATTAACCGCTATTGTTCTATTGCATAATAGACATACACATCTATATACTCAGAAAAACCATACTGGTTTGTTACTTTTATTCTTCCCTTCTCAGGAACATCCATAAACGTACCGGGGTCTTTACAACTAATTACAAAATTATCAGATGTTACATCATTTTCAATCCTTAATAACGAACCTACGTTTTCCTCAATATGTACCGACCATGGAACGTGAGAATTAACAGTTACTGTTTTGTTTTCAGGAGTGTATCCAGACATATTTCCAAAATAAAGTTTATCAGTAGATATATTAAATTTACCAGCATATTCATATTCCATTGATTTTCTAATGTTCCCATCATTGTCTTTTATCAGCAATAGTCTGCCAAAATCATCATATTCATAGAAAGTAGTTCGATTATTTGCATCAGTTTCAGATGATACTCCGATTAGCGGATCATATGTATATGTTGTCATTTGGGCATCAGATGGATGAAATCTAACATCATCAAAATAAATATCCCCATAATCACCAGAACCGGAAGAAGTCCATGGTCCACTCAATAAGTAAAGTCTGATATAAGTAATATTAGAATAATTTGAAAGATCGATTTCTTTATCCAGAAACTCCCATTCGCCTGTATTTTTAGCGTATAATCCGGGATACGTCCAATTACTTCCATTATTGTATCTAATATACCACAAAATCCTCGGTTTATACGCACTGGATGGAGACGTATTTTTAACCCATGCTGAAAATTTATATTTACCAGATAAATCAATATTATTTATCTTCACATTATAATATTTTCCCCTATAATCATTCTCATCAATTAAATGCAAACTATAATTTCCTGAATGTTTTTCACTGCCAGAATACTCCCAATCACTATTTCCGCATGAAAAGTTAGTATTAAATTTTTGTATTTCATTTTCAAAATTTTCAAAAATGATTTCATCGCTTCCAGCATTTATTGCTTTAGCAATTGGCAGTGCATTATTATAACCCATAATTACTGATGAAGATTCTCCAAAGGGTCTTTTAGACTGGAGTAAATTGCCATATTCATCGTATTCTTCAAGGTACAAATCTGTTTCATAATTATTTTCATCCCATTGAATATTATATTCCCCTACAGGAAGAGTAGATTCCGTAAAATTATTTATAGGTTTTTTATTTTTAAGGCTTAGTTTTCCATAAGGTAGAATCTGGCCATTGTTAAATTCCTTAAATAATGTTATTGATGCTGAAATTACATCTGTTTTATATATGTCTTTTGCAGTATAAGTTTCAATAACCGGAGTTACAATATTGTTTTCCTGCATAAAACATATTGATTTTGCTTCTTGATCATAAACTGTACAATCATAGTCCATTCTATAATTTAAAGGATATTTAAAAAATGTATGCCTGGATTCACCATCACTGTTAGTTCTTTTTATTTCTGTCAATTGCATATGTTCAGGATTATCATAGAAATACTCTGTTTCTTCAGTTAATTTGTTTGTTGCATCATTCGGATCATATCTCGAAACAGTTTGTTTCTTCAGGTGCTTAAAGGTTGAGATATATTTATAACTCCCCCATATAACTACCTTACAATCAATTACAGTGATATTTTGTCCGTTATGATAATTAGAATATAATAATTGTTCATGGTTTTCCATTGCCGCAACATGTCCGTAAGTTTCCGAATAATGACTACTAAGTTTATATTCGTAGCTGGTTTCAGTAACAGGATCACCTTTTGCATTATAAACAATTGAACTCTTTAATGAACCACGGTACCAGTCGTAATCTGTACTGGGTATGTAAGGGAAATTATCAAGACTGTTATAATTGCAACCTTCCGGTAAAACAATGTTTTTTGTATCTCTTTCAAATAATGAAATATTATATCCATCCGGTATATGACTTGACGCTCCAGCCGTGGCCGGGAAATCATAATTATATTCAACATAACCGTTTTTCATTAAGTCAGGATTCCCATCATAAACCTTTACCTTTTGATATCCCACATGACTGCCGTGTGTTATCCCTAATTCAACCTGACTTTGAGAATAATATGTTGTAATTCTTTTATAGTAGTCAGTATCTTCATTTTCTCCATTATAAATATCTATTTGATAAGAATTAGTTTTGCAAAAGTCAGGAACACTTGTAATTTTTCCTGAAGAAAAAATATCATCGTCCGATTCGGGAGGAATATCGTATATGTAATAGGTACTTTTAACCAAAAAATTCAAATGATCTCTGCTAATTATCGATTCTATTCGTAATCCACCTCCAATTATTTTACTTCCTGATAAGTTAAATTCATGTGGTTCAAAATTATAGTTAACAGAACCCCCAAAAGGGTAAATAATCTTTTCTAGTATGCATGCTTTAGTATCAACACCTGTAAGATCGGCAGACCTGTCAGATTCACCTATCCTATAATAGTTTGTACCTCCTCTAGGAAAGATTGAATAAATACTTCTATATATATTATTTGATTGCCCTCCAGGGTATACATAAACTTTAGGCCTGGCGGTTTCGTCGGAAGCATTTGATGTATAAAAGCCCCAATAATCAATTTGCGATGAAAACCGGTACGGCAATCTTGTACCATTATACTTAAACGTTGTTGGAGGTAGCTTATTTTGAAATTCCCAACCACTCTCTTGAATACTTTCCAGCTTTAATCTATTAAATACTTCCGGATGTGTATCTTCTATATCAGAGTCAGGAATACCAAAGGATTGGAAATAGGAGTGATTAAAATCAAATGATTTTATTGGATTATCATTGTAATCAAAAATCTCTATTCTGTCTAATGCTTTACCTTTGTAATTATCAATATTTGAAATGTCTAATCTATCTTGTTCAGATGCAACAAAATTCATATTATTTCCATTCCAGTTTATATTGTATAGCCTCCATCCATCAACATTAGTTGTATTTAATATCCTTGATACAGTAAAATCCTCATAATATCCTTGCTCATTGTAACATGAAAAAACCTCGCTGGGCCTATTGCTGTATATTATTTTCTCTGCTTCGTAGTCAAGCAGAATAATATTTGTTCCGTAGGGATCACTTATTTCAGTTAAATACCATGCAGAATAATAAGTTTCATATTCAAGTGAACTACTAAAGCCTTCCCAATGTTTTTCTGGGTTGGTTGCATAATTAATTTCTGGACTTTCATCAAAAGAAACTGTTCTGGTGGTTTCTTCAGTTTTATCGTAAGTATACCTAATTCCATCAGGAGTAATAATGGTAAATGCTGATATTTCAAATGCCAGTTCTTGGTCTTCAACAGGGGCTTCATTATATTCTATTTTAACCGGCATTTTTGGAACAGTACGTATTTCCTTCGATTGTGTAAAAAAGAATTTTCCGGAATAACCACCCACGTTAAAATGATACAGGTCAGGTTGAGCATCTACTTCACCAGAAGCTATTCTTTCATATAAATTAGTTTGATCAGTTGTTACTAAATAACCTTCGCAATAATCTGTACTTAATTCATCAATATTTCCCTTAACAGTTCTGGTAATTGCACCTCCGGCATTAAGCGACCATCCTAATCCTACCCACGATGCTATTTGGTCAACTTTAATACCTGATGCATTATAGCTTAATGAAATGGGCAAGCTCAATTTTCCTGTGCTTACAGTATACAATGGTATATTTATACCTGGTGTACCGGTATACAGGTTTACGTTAGTATTAGCAGATAAACTACTTGCATTGGGTGAAGCTGCAATTGAACGGTTATAAAGTTTATTCTGGTCGAAATACTGAGCATGTATTTCTTTTCCGGAATATATGCTTAAACTTAATAACAGCCCTAAAACGCTGAATTTTACAGGTTTATTCATTTTTAATAATGTATTTTATGTAAGTAATACTTTAACAGTTTCAGAATTTTGGTACAAAAGAAGTAAATTTATTTTTAACCATATATGATATTAATCAGGTTTTTATAATTATCTAGATATTTATATGCTAATATTATTGCATAAAATGCTTTTCAAATTAAAATTTTATCTGTGTTTCTTAATTATTATTAATCTTCATGTTTTGAATGTAGTTTAGACAGTTTCTAAATTGTTATTCGTCGTTAAAATCATTCACATCCATATTTTTACTTAACAAAAAATTCGATTGTTATTCCCGGAATAAATATTATTACGTATCATGCTGTAAAGTTTTTTTCACTTCAATAATTTTCTGACCACAAATATTTGTATAATCCTAAAAACAAAAAAACCGAATGAGGGAACGGTAACAGGACTGGTATTATTTAGATGATATTTTTGTATTACAACAATAAATTAAAGCCGCTCATTCTAATATTACTGCATTTATTTTAAATTTTTTATTCGTTAAAAATAGAAAAGCGTAGAAAATTCTACGCTTAGTGCTTTTATTTATTGCTTAATCTACGCTTAATTGAGCAAGTGCTTTAGTATGGTCTGAGCATTAACGATTTTACGCATTATTATGTTATGCCACTGTCAGAGTTATAAACTACTGACAGGGCAGAATAATAAAACACTAAAATTTCACGAAGAATCTTTCATAAAATTCCCTAATAGATTTATTTGTGGATATTGTTATACACCAAAAAAGCTTCAGGAAAGCAACTTTTTTACAATATCCGAAATTGCTTTTCCGTCAGCTTTACCGGCTAATTCTTTAGTTGTCATACCCATTACTTTACCCATATCTTTCATGCTTGACGCACCTTCTTTTTCAATTATAGACTTAACAATTCCGGTAATCTCACCTTCACTTAACTGTTTTGGCAAGTAACTTTCAATAATATCAGCCTCAGCTATTTCGTTTTCATACAAATCATTTCTATTATTTGCCTTATAAATTTCAGCAGTTTCTTTTCTCTGTTTAACTAACTTTTGTATGATTTTTAATTCTACATCAGCAGGAATTTCATCCATACCACTTTTTGATGTTTTTTCAAGTAAAAAAGCAGATTTTACAGATCTAAGTGCTGTCAGGCGAATTTTCTCTTTAGCAAGCATTGCTTTTTTAATGTCGTTGTTTATTGTTTCGAAAAGGCTCATAATTCTTATGTTGAAAGTTACAAGTTACAAGTTTGTATAGTATTTTGAGAGGTGAGAGATGAGTAAAGTAATTTTACTTTATGGACAAGCACTAATTAATCGACATTGTCGTGCAAATATTTATTGTCTTCGCTTAGTTTAATATTTTTATCTTCATCTTCAGTTAATGCAAACTTTGAGGTTTCAGTATCATCAGAAGAAGAAACATCTGATTCTTCAAGGTCTATTTTCTTTCTAAGATAAGCCGGTTCTTTTTCCAATTCATTAATGTTTTTAGATTTTCTCGATTTGTAGCTTATACGTTTTAATT
>DAOVJU010000393.1 GCA_030632095.1 Chlorobiota bacterium | reverse complement strand
GGTAAATCAAATATTCATGAAAATAAAAATTACACTTACATTAATGCTTGTTATTCTATTATTTGGTAATCGATTAATTTCTCAGGACCAACATATTATAGATAGCTTAATTCTCGAACTCGCAGAGGCAGAAACTATATGTCCGGATAAGCCTTGTGCTGATGATACAATTAAGATAAAATTACTTCTGGAAATAGGAGATCAGTATGAATATTCCATTCCTGATACCGCTTTAAATTATTATGATAGGGCACTGGAACTGGCACAAACTATTAATAACAAGAAATATGAAGCAAAAAGTTTATATTATATTGGGTTTGTATTTCAAAATGAAGGTAAAAATGATTTGGCTTTAAAATATTACCAGAATTCACTAAATGTTTATGAAGAGTTAAAAAATAAAAAGGGAATTAGTGAATCTTATAATAGTATAGGACTGGTTTATAAAAACCTTAGTGAATTTGATCTTGCTATTGAAAGTCATCAAAAATCATTAAAAATTTCAGAAGAACTTCGGGATAAAAATGGCATAGCCAGGAGTTATGGTAACATTGGGATTAATTATATTCGTCAAAGTTCATATGGTTTGGCCATAGAATATTTTCAAAAATCATTGGAACTTTTTCAAGAGTTAGAAAACAATATGGCTGTAGCGCGATGCTATTTCTATATAGCAGAAATACAAGTTGATCAAGGTATTTATGATCTGGCAATTAAAAACTATCAAAAATCCTTAAGAATTTTTGAGGAATTGGGAAATAAGCTTGAGATGAGCTTTTGTTATAATAATATGGCACATGTTCATCAAGATCAAAGTTCTTATGAATTAGCCCTTGAATATTATCAAAAATCACTTGTACTAAAAGAAGAATTAGGAGATAAAAAAGGAATAGCTAATACATATGGTAATTTGAGCATTATATACCGAATACAAGGCTTATATGATCTGGCTACGGATTATTACCAAAAGTCTTTTAAAATTTACAAAGAAATAAAAGACAAAATTGGAATGAGTGCAGTCTATTCAAGTATAGCAGATGTTCATGTCGACAAAGGGTCTTATGAACTTGCAATTGAATATTTTCAAAAATCATTGAAAATTGACAAAGAAATAGGAAATAAAAATGGTATATCATATGTTATTGGAAAAATTGCTTCAACTAAAATTAAATTAGCTGATTCAACTAAGAATCAGGAATTGAAAAATATTTACTATAAGCAAGGAATTAAATTAGCTGAAAATGCGCTTAATATTGCAAATGAGATAAACGCTTTACCTTTAAAAAAGGATCATTACGAAGTTTTACAACATGCATGGAAAGGAATAGGTGATTATAAAAAAGCTTATAAATATTCACAATTGCTGCATGAAACTAAAGACAGTTTATTTAATGAGGAAAAAACAAAAGCTATCCAGGAAATGGAGACCCGTTACCAGGCAGAAAAGAAACAACTTGAAATTGAAAAGCTGGAAAAGGAATCAGCATTGCAAGATGAAACCATCGCACGTAAAGAGGCTGAAAACAAAAAACAACGAATACTTATTTTTGCTTTTATTGCAGGATTTATAATTATTGTAGTTTTTTCAGTATTTCTGTACAATTTGTTTTTGCAAAAGAAAAGAGCCAATATATTGCTTGCTAAGGAAAAAGCTATTGTTGAGAAGCAAAAAAAGGATATTACCGATAGCATTTCTTACGCAAAAAGAATACAACATGCAGTTTTACCTACACAGGAGCAAACTGACAGGATTTTAAACGAGCATTTCATCCTTTTTCGCCCTAAAGATATTGTATCAGGTGATTTTTTCTGGGTTACCAGGGTTAACAAATGGCTCATTCTAACTGCAGCCGACTGTACAGGGCATGGTGTTCCAGGGGCATTTATGTCAATGCTTGGAATTAGTTTCTTAAATGAGATTGTGCGAAAAAAGGAAGTTACCCAAGCTAACCACATTTTAAATGAATTGCGAAAATCTGTAATAGAAAGTTTGCAGCAAAAAGGCTTATCTGGGGAACAACAAGATGGTATGGATATGTCGCTTTGCGTAATTAATACTGAAACTAATCTTTGCCAGTTCGCAGGAGCACATAATCCTTTATATTTAATAAGAAATGGTGAATTAATTGAAACTAAAGGCGATAAAATGCCTGTTTCAATTCATGTTCACATGAGGGAATTTACCAATCATGAAATACAGTTGAAAAAAAATGATTGTAGTTACTTATTCAGCGATGGTTTTGTAGATCAGTTTGGTGGAGACAAGGGGCGGAAATTTAAAGCAAAATCGTTTAAACAGTTGTTGGTAGAAAAAAGCGGATTATCAATGCAGGAACAAAAAAATGCACTTGAGGAAGCAATGAATACCTGGGTGGGATACACTGATGAGAATTCGGAACCACTATACGAACAATTGGATGATATTACGGTTATTGGTATAAAAATCTAATTGCAAATATCTAAATATATTAATACTTTTGTATGATTTGATAATCCGACAAATAGAATAATATGAACATAAAAATTAATCCTTTTCTAATCCCTTTTTTGTTAATAATGCTAATCCCCGCGTTATTAACATTTATAATGAAACGGGAAAATATAAAAAGAGTTTCTGATACCGGAATTGTAATAAATTCAAAAACCCACATTCCTGGAGTTGACCATTCGAAATTTCAGTTACTGTCAGCAAAATTTGAATTCCCTCAGGAAGTAACCATGGCTTGTTTATCCTGTCATACCGAAAGGCATAAAGAAGTAATGCAATCCTCACACTGGCGATGGGAAAGGGCAATGTACATAAAAAACAGGGGGGTGGCATATTTTGGCAAAAAAAATGTGATCAATAACTATTGTATAGGAATAGGGGGAAGCGAACAAAGCTGTACAAGGTGTCATACCGGCTACGGCTGGGAAGATAATTCTTATGATTTTGAAGATTACAGGAATATAGATTGCCTTGTTTGCCATGATAATTCAGGTGAATATGTCAAAGGTGGTGGAATGGCAGGGTATCCGGCTCCTTATGTTGACCTTGCACTTGTTGCACAAAATGTTGGCCTGCCAAAAATGAATAATTGCGGGACATGTCATTTTTTTGGAGGGGGGGGCAATAATGTAAAACATGGCGACCTGGAAAAAGCATTATTAAGTTGTGACAGGAATGTTGACGTTCACCTTGCAACAAATGGTGAAAATATGGAATGTACGGATTGCCATACAGCCAAAAATCACAAAATGAAAGGGAAAATGTATTCTGTTTCATCAATGAATCGTGATCGGGTTACTTGTGAAGATTGTCACAATGACAATCCTCATGAAAAAAACCTTTTAAATGAACATACTATAAAAGTAGATTGTAAAACCTGTCATATTCCGGTATACGCAAAAGAAAACGCAACAAAATTAACATGGGACTGGTCCAAAGCCGGCAGGCTGGACAAAAATGGCGAACCTCTTGAAATTGAGGACGAAGACGGAAATCATACTTATCTTTCAATAAAAGGGGAATTTACCTGGGGTAAAAATGTTAAGCCTGAATATGTATGGTTTAACGGTACTGCCGATCATTATTTAATCGGGGATAAAGTAGACACTACCGGGGCAATTAAAATCAATACCTTAAACGGAGATTACCAGGACAGGGATGCAAGAATAATCCCGGTAAAAGTACACAGGTCAAAACAAATTTACGATTGTAAGCAGAAAATGATCATTCAGCCAAAATTGTATGCTGAAAAAAAGGGTGAAGGTGCCTACTGGAAAGATTTCGACTGGGATTTGGCAGCAAAACTGGGGATGAAAAGTGTCGGACAGGATTATAGCGGATCGTTTTGTTTTGTAAGGACAGAAATGTATTGGCCTATAAATCATATGGTCTCGCCAAAAGAAGAAACACTTAGCTGTAAAGAATGCCATAGCAGAAAAAACAGCCGCCTTGCTGAACTTACAGATTTCTATATGCCTGGCAGAAACCGGAATGCAACAATTGACCTTATAGGGATATTTTTAATATTTGGTTCAGCATTGGGTGTTTTTGTCCATGCCGGATTAAGAGTATTTAGTTATAGAAAAATCGGACATCAGAACAAATAATAAAAATGAACGTCCATCATTAGGATAATTAGATTTTAAAGGAGCAAAGACAAAAGATAATGAAAAAACCCCATTAATTAACATACACTGCAATGAT